>JBKJZU010000265.1:0-8499 GCA_046715015.1 Micropepsaceae bacterium | reverse complement strand
ACTTCGTCGATTCCATGGGCTCGGTAGAGGACGCACAGATGAACGGCCTCGGCCCGACCTTGCTGGGCCTGACGGTGATCGGCCTGCTGTTCTTCATTCCGCTCTCGGTGAAACTCGTTCGGCTTTTTTCTGGATCGAGTTCACCCCCAATGACCGGGCGCGCTGGCGCGACCGGATCGAAGCGCGATGAAGAGAGTGAGTTCGAAGCCGACGCGGTGCTTGCCCGCTATATGGCAAAGCGATCCACGGATGGCGGGGCCGGCGATGCGGTTGTGTCTGCTGGCGAACAGACCCCACGTCCAAGCTTTGGCCGCAAGATCGCGCAGCCGAAGGTTAAGTTTAGGTAATCTTAAGCGCGCTCTGCTCAACTGTGCGCGCGGCCTCGGACGTTTGGGTTCACGAGGTTCGTATGCGCGTTCGTATGGGGAGGATGCCGTGGCGTCGAAGGTATTGGTCGCGGACGACGACGAGTTGTTGCGCACTCTGATTGAGCACAAACTCGAAGCTGCAGGGTTCATTGTCGTCGCGGCAGCCGATGGCAACGAAGCCCTCACGCTGGCCGAGCGTGAGCGCCCTGACATCATCGTGCTCGACGCGATGATGCCGCAGCGCGACGGTTTCGATGTGCTGCGAACGCTGAAGGCGGATCGGTCGCTCGGCCGGACGCCGGTGGTCATGCTGACCTCGCGCAAGTCGGAACGCGACATCGTTGGAGCACTGCGCAGCGGCGCGGCCGAGTACATCACCAAGCCATTCATGCCTGAAGAATTGTTGGCGCGAATCGAGCGCTTGCTTTCGGCGAAGCACGTGCCTTGATCTTGCTTCGCCACATCTGGTTGGCGCTGCTGGTGGTCGCAACCAGCTTCCACGCCTCCGCGCAAGACGCCGACCACTGGCGCTTCGACGTCGAGGCCGCTTACAGCGACCTCAGCCACGGTCTCGATCCCTGGCGCGAGGGCGCGGTCCGCGCCGCCTACACGTGGGAAAGGCTCACGCTTGCGGGCGCCGTCGAAGCGGCGTCGCGCTTCGACAGCTTCGACGCCTATGTGGAGTCGCGCGGCGACTATCGTTTTGACGGCGCATCGTCGGTCTATGTTTTCCTCGGTGGAACACCTTCCGCCGACTTTCGCCCGCAAGTGGCCGTCGGCGCGGGCGGCGCGCAGCGGCTGTTTCAAGACGACGGCATCATCGCCGCGGCGGTCGCGACAGTGGACCTGCGCCATGCCCGTTACGCGGCCGGCGACGTCGAGACCGCCAACCCAGGCGTCGAGGTTTACCTCGCGCGCGGGCTCGGCTGGCTCACGGCGCGCCACATCAATATCTGGGACGAGACGGGGCGCCACCACACGGGCTTCTTCGTGCGCGCGGACATTCAGCCGGTCGAGACGCTGACGCTGTTCGCAGGCTACGCGGACGCCCCGGACACGTCGGAGGGTGTCGTGCTTCAGACGACGGCGTGGTTCGCCGGTATTGCGGCGGATGTGGACGACACGACCACGATCCGGCTTTCGCTGGGGCAGGAGCTTCACGAGACCGGTTACGACCGTACCACCGTCACGCTGTCGCTGACATTGAAGCGGTAGGCGCGTATGTCCTTCCTGTTCGCGATCTGGGCCGTGTCGCTCGTACTGGCGGGGGCCGCACTGCTCGCGATGGCGATTCTGATCGTGGTGCGTCTAATACGTACGGAGCGAGCGGCGAGCCGACAGGCGTTGAAAACGGCCCTGACGCATGAACTGTTGATCGCCGCCGAAGGTAATGCGACTGCGTTTGCCGGCCGGACATTGTCGCGGCGCGAACAGGCCATACTCGTCGGCGCCGGCCTCGAACTGCTCGATCTGGTGCAAGGTGAGACGGCTGTGCGCATCGTGCGCTTGCTTGCGCGCAAAGGTGTGGCTGACGTGCTGAGGCGTTGGATCGCCGGCCCGGATCCACGGCAGCGCGCGGTTGCGGCCGAAGCGATGGTCTATTTCACGGACGATAAGAACCGCGCGGCGTTGGAACACGCGCTCCGCGATCGAGACCAGGATGTGCGCCTCGCGGCGGCCCTCAGTCTGGTGAAACTGAGAGCGGCGCCGGCGTTGCCGGTTCTTGTTCGCATGCTTGGCCAGATCGGACAACGTTCGGAGCGTATCCGCCAAATCCTCGACGCCATGTTGGTTGAAAATCGCGATGACGTGCTGCATTTTGTGCGCGATGCGGGATTGACCAGTTTCGTGCGTGCCAAGGCCATCGAAACGATCGCGGGGAGCGGCGACATGAACTTGCTCCCGGTCTTGATGGAACTCGCGACCGATCCGCATGGCGACGTACGCACCGCAGCGATACGCGGCCTTGGGCGTTTGGGCCATCGGGGGGCGGCGGACGTCATCGCCCACGCATTTCAAGACAAGGACTGGTACGTGCGGGTCGCCGCCGTGGAGGCAGCTGGCCGGATTGGCCTCTACGAGCTTGCGCCGGCGTTGACGGTGCTTGCAGAGGACAACGTCTGGTGGGTGCGCTTCCGCGCCGGCGAAGCGCTGGCCGCGCTGGACGCGACCGGACGGGATGCGCTGCGCAGTACGGCCGCAGCGCTTCGCGGCCACGCAGTCGAGTCCGCGTCCCAAAAAAGGATCAATGCGTCGTGACCACTTTCTTCGAGGCTTCGGTCTTCATGGACTTGGTCGTTGTGGTCAGCATCGCCATAGTTGCCGTGGGCTTGGCGCAAAATGCGATCTATGTGCTCGAGCTTTTCGTCGCCGCCCATGCGCTCATTCGGCGGCCGCCCGTCGCGGCGTCGTCCAAGCTGTGGCGGCGAACCAGCGACGTGGTGCCGCCGATATCGATCCTGATGCCGGCCTACAACGAGGAAAGCAACATCGTTCCGGCGATCCGCGCGATCCTGTCCCTCGAGTATCCGAACTTCGAGCTTATCGTCATCGATGACGGCTCGCGTGACGGCACGCTTGCCGCAATCGACGCCGCTTTCGGATTGACGACGACGGCGCGCGCGATCGACGCCGCGGTCCCGCACAAGCCTCTGCGCGGCATATTCACGTCTGAGCGGGCACCGCAGTTGCTGGTTGTTGCAAAGGAAAACGGCGGCAAGGCCGACGCGATGAACGCGGGCATTAATGCGTCGCGGTCCCCGTTGTTCTGCGCCATCGACGCGGACTCGTTGCTTGAGAACGACGCGCTACTGCGTGCGGTGCAGCCTTTTGTCGACGATCCCGTGCGCACTGTGGCCGTCGGCGGCACAATCCGTATCCTGAACGGCTGCACCGTCCGCGGCGGCCACGTGAGCGAAGTCAGTCTGCCGCGAAATATCCTGGCGCTGTTCCAGATCATCGAGTATTTGCGCGCGTTCCTCATGGCGCGCCTGTCGCTCAGCCGACTCGGCGCATTGACGCTCATCTCGGGTGCGTTCGGTATGTTCCGGCGGCAAGTGGTCGTCTCCGTCGGCGGATACTGCGTCGACACGGTGGGCGAAGACCTCGAACTCGTGATCAAGATTCATCGTGCGATGCGCGACCAGCGGCGCGACTATCGTATCGAATTCATCCCGGAGCCTGTGTGTTGGACCGAAGCACCGGAATCCCTCGGCGCGCTCGCAAATCAACGACGCCGGTGGCATCGCGGCGCGCTCGAGGTCTTTTTCAAACACGGCGATATGCTTACGAATGCGCGCTACGGGCGGATCGCCACCTTGGGTTTCGGGCAAATGCTGCTTGTCGATGTGATCGGGCCCGTCGCCGAGGTTCTGGGTTACCTGACGATCCCGGTGTTCTATTCTCTGGGTTGGCTCAGCCTCGAGCTTATGCTCGCCTTCATGGCGATCACGTTTGCGTTCGGCGTGTTTATCAGCGTCGGATCGCTCGTGCTCGAAGAACTCGAACTGCGCCGGTTCCCGAACGCGCGTGACCTGGCGATCCTGACGCTGGCAGCCGTCGCTGAGAACTTCGGCTATCGCCAGATGAACAATCTCTGGCGGCTGCAGGGCATGTGGCAGTTCCTGCGCGGTACGAAGGGCTGGGGACCGGTGACGGTGCGGCGCGGCGCTTGAACCGTCAGGCAGCCACAAGTGCTTCCAACGTCACGGCAAGCTTTCTCAACGCTGCATCGTTTGGGATGTCGCCGGCCGCGAGCGTCCGATCGACGTCGGCCGCCAAGGCGCCTAGCTCCGCAAACCCGAGCGTGCCTGCTGTTCCGGCAAGCCTATGGACGATCGCTTCCAGATCCTTCGCTCCTCCCGCGCCGGGTGTTCGCAAGAGACGATACAAGCTGCGAAGCTCCGCACGGCACCTCTCGATGAACTTTTCGCGCAAGCGGTCGTAGATGTCGTCCGCCCGCTGAAGCGGGGGCGCGGCGGACGGCGCGACGGACGCGCGGCCCGCCCATTTGCGGATCGCCGCGAACAGGGCCCCGGGCTGAATCGGCTTTGCGACATAGTCGTCCATGCCCGCGGCGCGGCAGGCACCGATCTGGTCGGGGAGAGCCTGCGCCGTTAGGGCGACGATCGGCACGCGCACGGTGTGTTGCATGGCGCGGATGGTACGCGCCGCCGTAAGCCCGTCGATGCCGGGCATCTGCACGTCCATGAGGATCAGGTCGTAGGACTTGGTTTCCAGCGCGCGGATCGCCTCGCCGCCGTCCGCAGCTTCGTCGATCGCAAAGCCGTACGGCGCCAACAGGGCGGCGATTAGCCTGCGGTTGAGGTCGACGTCGTCGACGACGAGCAGCCGGCACGGCGTCAACCCTTCGTCGGTTGAATGCGCGCTCGCGTGTTGGGCAAGTTCGCTCTCCGGCGCGCAGTTTAGGTCGAGCGCGACCCAAAACATCGTTCCGGCGCCTTCGACGCTGTCGAGGCCGATCTGCCCGCCCATAAGCTCGACCAAGTGCCGCGAAATCGCGAGCCCAAGGCCTGAGCCGCCGAAGCGCCGGTTGATCGAGCTGTCGGCCTGCGTAAAGCGTGTAAACAGCGCTTCTTGCTTGTCGCTCGGTATTCCGATGCCGGTGTCGCGTACTTCGATGCGCAGACCTTGGCGGCCGTCGCGCGGCACGTTCGCCTTTAGGGTCACCGTGATGCCGCCCTTGGCCGTGAACTTGATTGCATTGCCGATCAGGTTGACGAGGACCTGCCGCAAACGCGCGTCGTCGCCCGCGTGCGCGCCTGCGGGCGCTCCCTCGATGCGCACGTTGATCGCAAGGCCCTTCTCCGTGGTGGCCGGCAGAAAACTGTCGGCGACTTCGCCGAGAAGCTTGGACAGATCGAAGGCGCGCTCGTTGAGTTTGATGGTACCCGAGTCGAGACTCGAAAAATCGAGAACGTCGTTGACGATCGCCAGCAGCGATCGGCTGGCGCCGCCGATGATGTCGACATGGTGGCGGTCGCGGGGTTGAAGGTCGCCGCTTGCGGCCAACAAACCGCTGAAGCCGATGATGCTGTTCAAGGGCGTGCGGATTTCGTGGCTCATATTAGCGAGGAAGTCCGCCTTCGCGCGCATCGCCTTTTCGGCCCTGTCGCGGGCGTCCTTGATCTGAAGTTCGGCATTCTTGCGGGCGGTGATGTCGCGCGCGGAATCTTGAATCCCCGTAGGCTTTCCGTCCGCGTCGAACAGAACAAGCGGAATGCCTTCGAGCCACAGCCAGCGACCGTCCTTGTGGCGCACGCGAAACTCGTAGGATTGCGTGGGCGCGCCCGGCCCAAGTTGTATCAATCGCTTGAAGAGAGCCCTCACACCGGGAATATCGTCGGGGTGCGTCAAGGTCATCGTCGTTCGACCGATCAGGCTTTCGACGTCGTATCCCATGATGGTCTTCGCGCTGGGGCTGACGAAGTGGATGACCCCGTTCATGTCCATGCGCGCAAGCATGTCGCTGGAGACGTCGGCCATCTGGCGGAAGCGCGCTTCGCTCTCTTCCGCCTGCGCGCGCGCGGCGACGAGCCCTGCCTGAGCGATCTCGAGGCTCCGCCGCATGCGGTCCCGCTCGGCGAGGGCGGCGGCGACCGGCAACGTCGTCAGCGACAGGAAGACCAGGTACAGTTGCAGCACCATCACCTGGACGGTGTTGGAGTCGTGGATCAGGCGTATTGGCCCTTGACCGGCGACCGCGCAGGTGATCGCGACCGCCGCCGTCAGCATCAGGCCGAGCCCGACGCCCGCCACACCGGCCCGGAAGGCAATCAGAATCAACACGGGACCCGGGACGAACAAAAGCGGGTAGCTCGACTGCGTGAACGTTGCGGCCAGAACGGTAAGCAATCCGGCGAGCAGCACGATCAACGAGTTGAACCCGCGGGCGTCGCGCATCTCGCGGATCGTGGCTCGGGTGAGTGTCAGGGCCGCCGGGCCGAAGATCAACATGCCGAGCGCATCGGCGGCGAACCACACCTCCATCGTCGTCAGAAAGTCCTCGCCCTTAAGCGTCGTCAGCGCAATCGCGGCGAGCGTTGCGGAAAGGGCGGGTGCGGCGACGCCGGCCACGGCGACGAAACGGAGCAGGTGCGCCGACTTCGTGATGTCGACGGGCTCATGCACGCGGTGCAGAACTGCCGCGCACAATAGAATCTCGGCGATATTTCCGGCTGTGAGCACCAGCGCCAGAGGAAGCGTGTCGCCAGTCCAAAGCGCGGCCGCAAGGTTGCCCGCGGCGGTCGCCATTAGAATGGCCGGCCAAGATCTCCGCGCATGGCGCAGCACGATCGCCAGAACGAGCGCATTCATCGGCCAGATGGCCGCGACCCGTCCTACTTCCTGCGTGAAGCCGATGCTGAGCGTAGCAAGCGCAAAGCAGGTGACGGCGATTGCGCTAAGCGCCACGGCGCTCAGGCGCCGAAACGAACCGGCATCCGAAACGGAAAGGCGCCATGTCATGAGCGAGCACTACCAATGTCGAAACGTGGACATTGTCAGAACAGGGTGAATGTCGGCTTAAGGGAGCAACGCAGGCGGCGCGGAATCCGGCTGGGAACCGCCGCCGGTAAGACTTCGGCAAGGGATCGCGCCGCGAGCGCCGCGCCTCGTCGCCTAAGACGCTACCTCACTTCGACCCACTCGCGGTTTTCGTGGTGGAGCCGCGTGAGCTTCCCGTGCTCGAAGTCGAAGTGCCAGCCGTGGATGCGGAGCCTTCCGGCTTCCAGGCGGTCGCGCACCCACGGACAACCGGACAGATGAAATCGGCCGCAACGGTTACCCAGTGCTTACCCAACACCCTTCCAAGGCCCTTGGCTGGGAGGCGGATTACGTCAAACTTATTGAAATTACGCCATAAATTTTGGAGCGGGCGAGGCGATTCGAACGCCCGACCCTAACCTTGGCAAGGTTATGCTCTACCCCTGAGCTACGCCCGCGCTCCGTGGCGCCGGTTAGGCGACGCCGAGATTCAAGGCCGTGGGTTATGACGTAAACCCGCTTCAGTTGCAATACAGACGTTCGCGCAAGGAAAGCGCGGAATTAAGGCGCTTCCAGCTCTTTCAGCCGTTGCTGATACATCCCGTTGAGACACGTCGCAATTGCTGGGCCGCGACATGAATCATCGCGCGCCTTGAGCCACGCCCGCTGCCGCACGCGCAGGGCTTGCTGTTGTGCCACCTCATCCGTCCAAACAAGCTTGAACGCATAGGCCTCGCCCAAGCGACGATCGAGCCGCGCAAGTTCGTCCGACGAACAGATCGCGAGTTCGACCGCGCTGCGCGCCGCCAGACAGTCGAACGACGCCGCTGGCAGCCGCGGATTGGGCCGCATCACATCGCGCAAACTCGAGAGCGGAATGCGCACCTCATGCGCGCCCGCAGCGTAAGCCGCCACCTGATACGCATCGAACGTAATGCGAAGCTCGTTCGGCATCAGTGCGAACGACGTGAAGTTGCGCGCGTTCGGACCAGCGCCCCGGCGGATCCAATCCATGTCCGGCATCCCGTCCGGCCCGCCGAGGTCTTGCTTCAGCTGCGCGATCGAGATGTCGCTGATGCGTTGAATGCCCTTCGGCGAAAACACTTCCCCGACTTCGACGCGCCGCCCATCCGGCATCAAGAAGTTGAACGTCTCCGACGAACTGTTCGGATGCGCGCCGCCCATGTACGTGTAATAGCCGAACGACACGACGATCATCTGCGCGTCGTTGCGCAACACTTCGTAGCCGACCTCGCCGGACCAAGGGTTCGGCACCCCGGTCGACTCCTTCGCCGCTTCGGCAAAATCCTTAGCTATGCCGCGCGCCCAGGTCTCAAGCTGTCGGTCCACCGCCGGATGCCCGAACCGCGGGTAGGAGATATCGATCTCATAGCCCTTGCGTGTCTCTTTGATCGACATCTTCTGCGGCGGGGCCGCCATCGCGGTCCCGGCGATCAGCAGCGAAAACAAGAAGGCGGCGATGCGGCGCATGAGCGTAAAACCCTCGAATTGATCGTCATGGGAGCTTAAGCAAGCCCACGCTAGGGTGCAAAACCCTTGCGGACGTCTTGGCGTTGTCCCACCAATTGGATAGCTTCGATTCGTCATTTCTGAGGTGCCGAAGTGT
>JBKJZU010000264.1:0-9226 GCA_046715015.1 Micropepsaceae bacterium | reverse complement strand
ACAGCGCTACCGGGTCGAGCCCTACTCGGTCGCCGCCGATGTCTACACGGTGCCACCGCATGTCGGTCGTGGCGGCTGGACTTGGTACACCGGCGCGGCCGGATGGCTCTACCGCGCAGGATTGGAGTCAATACTCGGCCTCAACATCGAAGGCGATACGATGCGCATTGCCCCTTCGATCCCACGCGATTGGCCTCGCTACGAAATTCGCTTCAAGCACGGTTCAACGACCTACGAGATTCTGGTCGAAAATCCCCACCGCGTCGGGTCGGGGGTGGTTCAACTCAAAGTCGATGGGGTGCCCCTCGATGCCAAGAATGCGTCGTTCAAGCTCAAAGACGACGGAGCAGTCCACAGCGTTGTCGTGACATTGGGATAGCGATCAGCGCATCGAGAAATTGGTCGGAGCGACTGGATTTGAACCAGCGACCCCCGGTCCCCCAGAATTGCGCAAACTCTAAAAATTTCGCCGAAACGAGGGGCTTCCCGCGCAGGTTTGCCAATGGTCTTCCATAAGAAATTCCCCATGTTGTTCAATGCGTTCGTTTCGGAAGTGGCAGACTTTGGGTGATCGCGGGTGAGGAACCACCACGCCTTCGTGCAGGCGCACGACTTCGCAGAGGCAGTCTGCATCCGAAGAAATCACTTTCGTGTAGGCCTGACTTGTGGGCTGCCCGCCCGGCAACTGGCTGTCATGCTCAACGAAACACATAGGTTCGATGAAATTCCAGGGCCGTCATCGACGGCTGGTCCCGTGTCGGGAGCGGCGGACGCAATGCTGCGCCACTAGCCCGATCTTGCGCGGCAACTATCCCGCCGATCGGGCGCAACGGTCAGGTGCGGGTGCGTGCTCGCGGTTGACGATCGTCGAAGGTGCGCCGGCTTTGTCCTTCGTCATGGTGAAGTCGAAGGTGATCTTCGCGAAGGGCGCGGTGAGCCCAGCCTTCGCGATCTCGCCCGCGTCCGTGACGCGCTTGACCGGAGGGATGAGATCGTTGCGCGTTCCGAACGCGAAGTCGTCATGGAGATACTTGTCGCCGTCGATGTTGATCTGTGTGGTCAGCTTCCGGTGGCCAGGTGCAGTTACAAAGAAGTGGATATGCGCCGGCCGCTGTCCGTGACGCCCCATCTTGTGCAGCAACGCTTCGACGTGACTTCCGGGCGGGCAACCGTATCCGCTTGGCATGATCGATCTGAACCGATACCTTCCTTGGGCGTCGGTCTCTATCCTGCGGCGCAGATTAAACGCCGCCTGCGGTGGACCGAAGAACGAGTAGAACCCCATGGTATTCGCATGCCAGACGTCGACGACCGCGCCGGCAATCGGCTTGCCGACAGTATCGCGCACCCGGCCCTCCATGAACAGGACGACCTCGCCGTTGTCGGTACCGTCGTCGAGACGTGCTACGCCTTTCGCGAGCGGGGCGCCGGCGACGTAGAGCGGCCCTTCAATCGTCCGCGTCGTCGCGCCGGTCACGCCGGCACGCCGCTCCGCCTCGTCGAGCCTAAGGTCGAGAAAATGCTCAAGCACCACACCCGGAACGATAAGGCCGAGCTCGTTGGCCTGACCGGCCTTGCCGAGGTAGGCGACGCCCGCCCAGAACTCGTCCATCGAAATGTCGAGATCGTCGATCGCCGTCATCAGATCGACCAGAAGCCGGTTGACGACCTGCTTTAGGCGCGGATCGCCACCCTTGTTGTCCAGGCCGGCGGCGCGCGTGGCGAGCTTGGCGATCGTCGCCTTGTCGATCAGATTTGCTGGCATGGTGTCGTCTCCTCTCTGGGCCTTCCTGGTCGAGATCTCGAGCTTCCGGGGCCTTCCGCGGTTCGGGTCCGATGTAAGCGGTTAAATGTTCTCGCAAGGATGGGGACAGTATGGCCCGTCAGCTTCATGCCCGCAACCGCAGTAAGGCCAGTGACGGCAATGGCAGAGGAAGCAACGCAAAAGCTGCTCAAGAAATTTCCTGAGAACGGGAACGGAATGTGAAGTTGGCAAACCCCAGTCTGGCGATTGGCAACCGCTGGTGGGATAGCTCAAAAACCCGTTGAAAAGTTGGTCGGAGCGACTGGATTTGAACCAGCGACCCCCAGTCCCCCAGACTGATGCGCTACCAGGCTGCGCTACGCTCCGACACTTGATGTCGAACCCGCGATAGGGAGGGCGGATTCGCTTGGGGCGCGCACTATAGGCAGGCGCGCACCTGCGATGCAATCGCCGCGCGCTGCGTCCAATGCGCGGGTCTTCTATTGCGCGGCCGCGACTTTTCCAGTCCGTTTCGGCCCGCGGCTCAACAGATCGCGCAAGTTCAACAGGTCGTCGAGCACAGTCTCAAGCCGCTCGCGCTGTTCGGCGATGGTTTTGTCGCTCGGATTTTCCGCCGCCATGTTGACGTGCTCGACCGATGGCGCGCGCCCGAACAAGGGCGCAGGCATCGGCGCCACATCCTCCGGCGCGAGATCGCGTTTTGCGATCGCAGCCTTCGCACCGATGCGACCGATCTCGGCCACGTGTTTTGCGCCCTGCTCGCGCAAGACCTTCTGTACGCCTTTGATCGTGAAGCCCTCGTTGTAGAGCAGCGCGCGAATGCCCTTGAGCAGATCGATATCGTCGGGCCGGTAGTAACGCCGCCCGCCGGCGCGCTTCAGAGGTTTCACCTGCCCGAACTTCGCTTCCCAAAAGCGCAGCACATGCTGCGGCACATCGAGCGCTTCGGACACTTCCGAAATCGTGCGAAAGGCGTCGGGTGCTTTTTCGATACGGTTTGCTTCGGTCATTTCTTCTCACCCTGAGCCGCGCCGTTCACCGGCACGCCATGCCCTTCGTTGATCATCGCCTTCAACACGTGGCTCGCGCGAAAAACCAGCACGCGCCGCGGACTGATCGGAACTTCTTCGCCCGTTTTCGGATTGCGCCCGATTCGCCCGCCTTTCGAGCGTACGGCAAACGTCCCGAATGACGAAAGTTTCACCGTCTCGCCGCGGATCAAACGCTGAGACACTTCTTCAAGAACGCGATCGACGAGTTCGGACGATTCATTCCGCGAGAGGCCTACTTGCGCATAGACCGCCTCGGCCAAATGCTGCCGGGTCAAAGTCTCGGTCATGCCGCCTCGCGTGCTTGGCTTTCCATGAATCGCATGGCGCGACTCACAGCGAAACCGTAGGTCCGCAAGGAAATGCCGTCAATATCAGTAGGATAGAAGACGAGGCTGCGAGAATGCTACCAGCGGATGAGTGAAGAGCCCCAGGTAAAACCTCCACCCATCGCTTCCAGCACCAGAAGTTGATCGCGCTTGATGCGACCATCATTAACCGCTGTAGCGAGCGCGAGCGGTACTGACGCAGCAGATGTATTCGCGTGGACTGCAACCGTAGAGATTACTCGCGATGGATGCACGCCAACCTTGCGAGCCGTCGCGTCCAGAATTCGCTGGTTCGCTTGATGCGGCACGAACCAATCGATGTCGGCAGCCGTCACGCCGTTCGAATGCATCGCCTTCTCGATCGCATCCGACAAGTTAACGACCGCATGGCGAAACACCTCGCGCCCCTCCATGCGGAGCAACCCCGTTGTCTTCGTCTTCGACGGTCCGCCGTCGACATAGAGCAGGTCGTGCAATCGACCGTCGGAGAAAAGATGTGTGGAAAGAACGCCGCGATCCTTCACCGTGCCGTCGCCTTGCGCGGCAGAAAGAACGATCGCCCCTGCTCCGTCACCGAACAACACCGCCGTCGTCCGGTCGTTCCAATCGATGATGCGGGAGAAGGTTTCCGCCCCAATGACCAGGCAGTTCTTCACCTGCCCCGCCTTGATGAAGTTGTCGGCAACGGCAAGCGCGTAGATGAAACCCGAACACACCGCTTGCACATCGAACGCGGCACCGCGACTGATACCCAGCCGCGCTTGAACGGTCGTCGCGGTCGCCGGAAAGGTCTCGTCCGGCGTCGCGGTCGCGAGCACGATCATGTCGATCGCACTCGCGTTCAGACCGGCAGAACGCAAAGCGTCCTGCGACGCCGCAATCGCCAGATCCGACGTGAACTCGCCCTCCGCCGCAATTCGCCGTTCGCGAATGCCGGTACGTTCGCGGATCCACTCGTCGCTCGTGTCTAGTTTCTTGGCGAGGTCGGCATTCGAGACGACTTGCTTCGGCAGATAGGCGCCGACGCCGGTCACCTGCGCGCGGATCACGCCCATCAGGAGGCAGCCGCCGGTGCGGGCTCGGGCGCTGACACCGGCGTCGCCAGCGCCGGCATCGCTGCTGGTCCACCAAGCGCCGCGATCGACGGCGGCAGATGCGCCATCGAATCCGCGATGCGCGCGACGAAGTCGCTCTCGCCCATTTCGATCGCAAGGTCGAGCGCGGTCGCAAACCCGACGCCGTCCGTGCCGCCGTGGCTCTTCACCACGACGCCGTTTAGCCCCAGGAACACGCCGCCGTTCACAGCACGCGGATCCATCTTTTGACGAAGCACGTTGAACCCCGGTTTCGACAGCAAATAGCCGACGCGCGAAAGGAACGACCGCGCCATTGCCGAACGAATGTAGTGCTGGATCAACCGCGCCGTGCCCTCGGCGGCCTTCAGGGCAATGTTACCCGCAAAGCCCGACGTCACGACGACGTCGACCGTTCCCGCACTAATATCGTCACCCTCGACGAAGCCATGGAACCGCATCGGCAAGCCCGACGCGCGCAGCGCCCCGGCCGCATCGCGCACCGCATCGTTCCCCTTGATCTCTTCCGCACCGATGTTCAGCAGCCCTACGTTCGGCCGCTCGAGAGCCAGCACCACGCGGGCATAAGCCTCGCCCATGATCGCAAAGTCGGTGAGTTGGCGTGCATCCGTATCCACGTTGGCGCCGACGTCGAGCACGACCGATTGCCCGCGGATCGTGGGCCACAACGCGGCAAGCGCAGGGCGCGAAAGCCCCGGCACCGTCTTCAGCTGCACCTTCGCCATCGCCATCAGCGCGCCCGTGTTGCCGGCGCTAACCGCAACGTGTGCTTCTTTGGAACGCACGGCGTCGACCGCCCGCCACATCGAGGTATTGCGGCCCCGGCGCAGCGCCTGTACCGGCTTGTCGTCCATCGCGACCACGTCGTCGCAATGCACCACCTGAACCGCGTGTTTGAGCGAGGCTTTGCCAAGCAGCACGGGCTGTAGCCGCGCGTGATCGCCGTGCAGCAGAAACTTGACCTTGGGGTGGCGCACATGCGCGATGGCGAGGCCGTCGATCACTGCTTGCGGAGCATTGTCGCCCCCCATGCCATCGACTGAAACGACGATTTCGCTATTCACGCCAGCGCAGTCCCTGAGAGCGGTCGGCGACCTCGAATCCGCCAACTATGCGCCGGGAGCCCAGACAATGGCTAGGGCCGCCGGGACGGCGACTTTTCCACTTCGCGTTTGTCGTAGTGGCCGCACTTATGGCAAACGTGATGCGGCCGCTTCAGCTCGCCGCAATTGCTGCATTCGTTGCTGGACGGGCGCCCAAGCGCATGATGCGAACGGCGCATGTTGCGCCGCGAAGGGCTGACTTTTCTCTTAGGGACCGCCATGGGCCACCGCTCCTAAAATTCGACGGCCTTGGGAGAAACCCCAGGCTCAAAAGCAAGGCGCGGATAGAATAGGAAACGCCCCCCAAGTTCAACCCCCGGAAATCCGCGCTTTTGAGCCGCAGGCATGACAGATTTGCTCGATCCTTGGGCCTCAGATCAGATGCCGCATGAAGACTCGGAGGAAAGCTGATGATCCGCCTCGTCCTGCTCGCGGTTCTGACCTTGGGGCTCGCCGCCTGCACCCCCGCCGAAAGCGGCCCGACGAGCACCGCGACAACGGCGACAACGATCCCAACCGACGAACAAAGCTGCCGCGTCGGTGGCGGCACCTGGCGACCCGTCTGCTTGATGGGTAAGCCTGCTTGCGTGATCCGCTACGCCGACGCGGACAAGACCTGTCGCGACGGCGACGAATGCCAAGGCAAACAGTGCCACTATGCCGGAAAGCAGTTGCCGAACGCGGACGGCAAGGAAGCCACCGGAAAATGCGTGGCGACGAGCGACCCCTGCGGCTGCTTCACGCTCGTCGAAGACGGCAAGATCCAGGGCACGCTCTGCGTGGACTAAGGCTTCTTCGGCTTCAACTTTGCCAGCACTGCAAACGGATTGGGACGCGCTGCTGCATCCGCGTCGCCTTGGTAGGCAACCCCGGGCTTGCGCGGATAGGGATCGAGATTGAGCGCGAGTTCCTCGATCAAGATTTCGCCCAGGTCGATCTCGTGCCCCAGCGGCTCCGGCGGATCTTCTGCCGTTGGATCGACAACGACTTCGGTCTGTTCTCCGAGCACGGCCTTTAGTTTTTCCGGCGGCAGAAACCCCCGCTCGAAATTCCCTTCGACATGCGCGTCGACAGGATCGAGCGTTACGACGCACGTCTGCACGACGTCGGCGATCAAACTGCCGATCAGACGAACACCCTTACCGCGCCAACGCTCCAGCGCGATCTCGCCCTGCAGCGACCTCACACCGGCCAACTCCAGATAGCGCGCGATCGCTGGAAACTCGTCCGCCCGCGCGGTCACCGTTTGCTGCCAGCCCGCGTCGCCGATCTTCGACACCGACACGATGCGCCGAAAGCCGTGCCCCTCCGTCATGGCGCGGGCCACGCGAACGTACCGGCCAAGATGTCGGTATCATCGGCCGCCTTCAGTGCCTCGTACGCCGCCCGAACATAGGTCGCCAGCGCATCGAGCTTCGGCGGGTCCACCTCGCCGCCGCGATAGACGTTGCGCTGGAGCGCCGCGCGAAGCGCTGCGGTGTCGCCATCCTTAATCGCGCTGTCATAGGCCGTAACCCGCCCGTAGAACGCCGACAGCATCCCTTTGACCCTGCGCGGCACGCCCATGTCGCCGACGCCCAGTTCGCGCAGGTTGTGTTCGAAGTTCACGAACATCTGGTCGAATGCCGCTTGTGCCAGGGCTTTGCCCTCGGTCCGCACCGCTTTTAGGCGTGGCAGGTACATTCCCGCGTGCAACACGATGAGGTCGAACCGCCCGTCGATCGTGTCCGGCACATCAAGCGACTCATAAAATTGCGGGCGGCGCGCCTGATCGACGATGGCGTTGTAGATCCACGCCCCCTGGCGCGCCCGGTCGCGCCCGCGCGAAAGAAATGAGAGAAGTGTGCGCAAGGCGGGCCTGGCTTTCCGGGGTCTTTGGCTTTCGCTTGAAATTAGGCAAGCCTGGCGGTAGGTCAACTGTCCGTTTCATGCCCAATGGGGCTGGGAGTCGTCCAATGGTATCGCGCGTTCTTCTTTCAGGTTCGATTTTGGCGGTTGCGGGCCTTGCCGCCTGCGCCCCGATCAGGGACGTCCGTGGCTACGTACCCGACGACGAAAAGGTCGCAACCGTCTCGGCCGGCGCGGACACCCGCGACAGCGTGCAAGAGAAGCTGGGGACACCTTCCTCAACCGCCACGTTTGGCGACCCGACCTGGTACTACATCTCGACGGAGCAGGAGCGCTATGCGTTCTTCAAACCGGACGTGACGAAGCGCCAAATTCTCGCGATCCAATTCGCCGACGACGGCAAGGTCAATGACATCCGAAAATACGGCATTCAAGACGGCCAGGTCATCGCCCTCGTCGATCGCGAAACGCCGAGCCGCGGCAAAGAAATGACGTTCCTGCAGCAGCTGTTCGGCAATATGGGCGCGATGCCAGCCTCCGCGCCCGGCTCGAACCAAGGCCCCGGCCGCACTGGCGGCGACGGCAAGTAGACGTTCCGAATTACAAAAAAAGGCCCCGAGATTTCTCGGGGCCTTTTTTCTTTGCGTCGTTTGCGCGCTTAGATGTGTGCCAGCGCGGCCAACAGCAGCAACGCCACGATGTTCGTGATCTTGATCATCGGGTTGATGGCAGGGCCTGCAGTGTCCTTGTACGGATCGCCGACGGTGTCGCCCGTGACGGCAGCCTTATGCGCGTCCGAACCTTTGCCGCCGAAGTGACCGTCTTCGATGTACTTCTTGGCGTTGTCCCATGCGCCGCCACCCGAGGTCATCGAGATCGCGACGAAGAGGCCCGTCAAAATCACGCCCATCAGCATCGCGCCGAGCGCCGATAGCGCCGCTCCTTTGCCGGCGATCAGCATGACAGCGAAGAACAGAACGATCGGTGACAGCACCGGCAGCAGCGACGGGATGACCATTTCCTTGATCGCAGCCTTCGTCAGCATGTCGACAGCGCGGCCATAGTCCGGCTTCTCCGTGCCCTTCATAATGCCGGGCTTCTCCTTGAACTGACGGCGCACTTCTTCGACGACCGCACCGGCCGCGCGCCCGACCGCCGTCATGGCCATCGCACCGAACAGGTATGGCAACATGCCGCCGATGAAGAGGCCCACGACCACCCATGGGTTTGAGAGGCCGAAGTTGACGATCGTGTCCTTGAAGAACGGGAACTCGCCCGCATTCTGCATGAAGTGCTTAAGGTCTTCGGTGTACGCCGCGAACAGCACCAGCGCGCCGAGGCCCGCCGAACCGATTGCGTAACCTTTGGTCACCGCCTTCGTCGTGTTGCCGACCGCGTCGAGCGCGTCCGTCGTCTTGCGCACTTCCTTGTCGAGGCCCGCCATTTCTGCGATGCCGCCCGCGTTATCCGTCACCGGACCGAACGCGTCGAGCGCCACGATCATGCCGGCGAGCGACAGCATCGTCGTGGTCGCGATCGCGATGCCGAAGAGACCGGCCAGAATGTAGGTCACAACGATGCCCCACACGATAACGAGGGCCGGCAGCGCGGTTGCTTCCATCGAAACCGCCAGGCCCTGAATGACGTTCGTGCCGTGGCCGGTCACAGAGGCCTTTGCGATCGAGCGTACCGGCCGATAACCCGTACCGGTGTAGTACTCAGTGATCCAGACGATCAGACCGGTAACCGCCAGACCTGCAACGCCGCACAGGAACAACGTGAAGCCATTGAAGCTAAAGCCGCCCGAGGTCGTAAGCATCCGGTCGAAACCGATGACCTGGTACGTGATCCCAAGGATGAAGACGAGCGACAGTCCCGCCGTCACGACCAAGCCCTTGTAGAGCGCGCCCATGATGTTCTTCGACGCGCCCAAACGCACGAAAAACGCGCCCGCGATCGAAGCAAGAATGCAAACGCCCGCGATCAGCAGCGGATAGAGCATCATCAGCCCGCGATCGGCCTCGAAGAAGATCGAGGC
>JBKJZU010000263.1:0-3479 GCA_046715015.1 Micropepsaceae bacterium | reverse complement strand
CATCGGCCGCATGCTCGATCGCTTCGGCTTCCGCACGGTGGTGCTCGTCTGCGTGCCGGCGCTGTCGGCGGTCTATCTCGGTCTCACGTTTGTGGACGGATCGTTCTCGTTCTACGTAGCCCTGCTGCTCATCGGCGGTATCTTCGGCGGCGGCACCGGCGCGATGGTCTACACCAGGCCCGTGATCGCGGCCTTCGACAAAAGCCGGGGCCTCGCGCTCGGCCTCGCGGCATCGGGCACGTCGCTCGCCTCCATCGTCGTGGCCCCGATCGTGGCGATGATCATCGCGACCTACGGCTGGCGCGCCGGCGCCTACGCGCTGATCGTGGTGATGCTGTTCATCGGCCTGCCGCTGGCGCTCTGGCTGATCGGCAGCGCGAAGGAAGCGGCGGTGAAAGCCGCGGACGACCTGGCCGGCGACGACGGTGTCCCCACAAATCTAACGGTGACGTTGGGCCAGGCGATCCGCGGCCCCGCCTTCTGGCTGATCGCGGCCGCCTTGGTCGCGGTCAACATCCCGGGCGCCGGCGTCGTCGGTCAACTCGCCCCGATGATCACGGATAAAGGCTTGAGCGAAACGCAAGCGGGCCTCGCGATGTCGATCTACGCGATCGGCCTCTTGAGCGCGCGCATCGCGACCGGCTTCGCGCTCGACCGCTTCCCCCCGCCGACGGTCGCGGCCATCGCAACCGGCGTCCCCGCCATCGGCGCAGCACTGCTCCTGATCCCCGAACCGAACTTCGCGATCGCAGCCGTCGCCGTCCTCCTCATCGGCATGCAACAAGGCGCCGAGATCGACCTGCTCGCCTTCTTCGTCAGCCGCAACTTCGGAACGAGACACTACGGCAGCATCTACGGCGCCATCGCCATGGCCGGCGCCCTCGCCAGCGCCAGCGGCCTCATCCTCTTCGGCAAAGTCCACGACATCACAAAAACCTACGACGCCGCGCTGATCACTGGCACGGTGGCATTCCTCGTCGGCGCCTCCGCCTTCTTCGCCCTGCGCTTCGTGAAGCGGGCAGAGCCCGTGAAGGTAACCCCTCTCGCGAACGCTTAGCCTGAGCTATACTGCCTGCCGGATCGCCCGGGGGGACGACATGCGCACCGCTGTACTTGTTGTACTTCTTCTCGCCTCGGTTACGGCGGCGCGGGCGGCAGACGACTGCACGCTGAAACGGATCGCCGAGATTCCGTTCGAACGGACCGGCAGTCTGCTGCTGACGATTCCGGCCGCGGTTCAAGGCCACCAGACGAGGCTGATGATCGACACCGGCGGCGCTTGGAGCCTGATCGACAAGGACCTGGCCGACGAACTCAAGCTCACGCGGCGTAACGTCAATAGCGGCATGTACGATGGCGCAGGCAAACTGCTTTCGGATGTGGTGCGCATTCGCGGCTTGAGCCTCGGTGACGTCACGCTCGACGTCAATTTCGACTTCCTGGTCGGCTTTTCGACCGGTGCGCGCATCAACGACGGCTGGCGGGCGACGATGGGCGTGAACATTTTCAACGCGATGGATATCGAAATCGACAACGCCGGCAACAAGATTTCGCTGTTCAGCCCGGCGCATTGCAGGGGCGCCGGCGTCTATTGGGCCGACGAAGCGGTGACGCTCGAAATGCGCCGCACCGCTTTCGCCAAGATGCCGATCGTCGATGCGGACCTGAACGGCGAGAGCGTGCGTGTGTTGTTCGACACGGGCTCCACCAGAACGTCGATGAGCGCGAAGTTGGCGAAACGCAAATTCGGCATCACGCGCGAAACCCCCGGTACCGTCGCGGGCGGGAGCCACCGCGTCGGCAGCGGCAAGCTGGTCGAAACATTCCAATACACGTTCGACAAGCTCGAAATCGCGGGCGTGACCTTCGAGAACGTGCCTGTCGCGATCGGACCGTTCGAAGACGGCGGGGATATCGACGTCATCCTCGGCATGCATCAGATGCGCCACCTGCGGCTCTATTTCGCCTTCCGCGACCGCCTGATCCACATCACCGCAGCCGACGCCGGCAGGCCGGTGGCAGCGAAGTGACGCCGCACAGCCTGCAGCGGATCGCGGCGGCGCTGTCGCTCGCCCTCGACAGCCGATTCGTCCTGCGGCTGGCTGAAAATCGCCAATCGTCGCGTTAAATGAAAGGTCACTCCTGACTTGCAATATTGAAGGCGAGGGGTAGCTTCCCTTCAAAGCGTGGTGGGTTGGCCGGGTCAACGAACTCAGCTTTTGGAGCGCGCGACATGAACTGCATCGTCAAGATCGAATGGGACTCTGAGGCACAGGTTTACGTTGCAACCAGTGATGATGTTCCCGGACTGGGAACTGAGCATGCGGACGCGGACGCACTGATGCGGAAAGTGTTGGAGCTGGTGCCTGAGTTACTGCTTCTGAACCGGCGCCCGCCCGTTACCAGAGTGCGCTTCGAATTGAAGCGCGACGAAACGCTTCCCCTCGCCAGCGCAGCATAAACCGTGGCGTCGTCCTTCACGCCGGCAGTCAAACGCCTTCTGAAGGATCACAACTGCACCCTCGTCCGTAAAGGGAAGGGCGATCACGAAATTTGGTACAGCCCGATAACCAATCGAAACTTCACGGTAGACAACGCGATCAAGTCGCGCCATCTCGCCAACCACGTGATGAAAGAAGCCGGGATCGATCACAAATTCTGAGTTTCCGGGCGAGCGTGTGAGACTAACGCCATGCGCGACGGGCGCCTACGGCGGTCGTCTCCAGCTGATACCGCGCGACCATGCACGCGAACGCGTCACAACCAACCGGCAGGAATTCAGTGGACTTGAGCCCAAATACGGCGCGTCATCACGAAGAGCCCGCGCGAATCCATTGCGGGGTTCGAGGAGATCGCCACGATGCGCTTGTCACTGACCGTCGCACTCGCAGTTTCAAGCGCGCTCGTAGCGTGGCCGGCAGTGGCCGTCACCGTTGCACGGCTAGGCGTCCGCCGCAGCCAGTAGGTACGGTTTGCTTGAAGGCCTTATGAACCGGCGACTTGTCGCGCATAGTCTTCAGCATCGAACCAGCCGCACGATGCCGTCACCTCGAGATGTGCATCGACATCCCATTCCTCCCAACCGGAGATGCTCAATGGGTTTTTCGTGCCGGAATGCGTCCCGATGAAAGTCCACAAGTAGACGACGTGATCGCCGGCACAGCGCACGCCATCGCAGACAAGAGAGAGGTCGGGTACATCGGCGAAGAATCCGCCGGCCATTTGCGCGACACCACTGCGGCCCTTCCACGGCTCACCATTGTTGATCACGATGCTGCCGTTGAGAGAATAGAACGCCGCTACCGCCTCCGGCGAGCCAGTGTTCCAGGCGGCCGTGTAAGCCTCCGCAAGTTCTAGCGCTTGACCACGACTGACTGCCATAAACGCCCTCGCCCGAAAGCGGAGGGAACCCGCCCTCGAAGGAGTCTGAATTTCGACCGCAGAAAGATCGTTCCTGATTGACCGTTGTTGGTCAAGAC
>JBKJZU010000262.1:0-5879 GCA_046715015.1 Micropepsaceae bacterium | reverse complement strand
GTCGAGAATTGCGGCCCTTCCATCGCGAGATAGGTTCCACCAACAACGTGCTCGATCGATGCTTCTTTCGCGGCTACGGTCAGCGCGCCCACAAGCCGCGGACACACAGCATGAGCAAGCGAGACATGCGCGACGAACCCAGGCCCGAAGAACGATTTCTCCCGCGCGAACGTCCGGTCGATGAATTGATCCGCCAGCACGAACATGCCCGGCGGCAGCTCTTGCTTGAACGATCCGCAGGCCGACACGGAAAGGACGTCGGTTACGCCCACACGCTTCAACACGTCGATATTGGCGCGATAGTTGATGCTGGTCGGCGAATGCACATGCCCGCGCCCATGTCGCGGCAGGAACACCATGTCCACGCCTTGCAGGCGTCCGAACAGGAGTTCGTCCGACGCCTCACCCCAGGGCGAGCGCACCCGCTCCCAACGCGGGTTCTCAAGCCCGTCGATCCCGTAAACCCCGCTGCCGCCAATAACGCCCAGAACGGTGTTGGTCATCGCGCTCAAGTCCTCCGCAGGTGACGGCGGGGGTTGTAGCCGCCTCGTGCCCAAAAACAAAGGGCCGGCACATATGGCGCCGGCCCTCAGGAATTCAAGATTGCAATACCGTCAGTGATCGACGTCTTTCCAGAGTTGACGATAGGCAACAAAGAGCAGCGCCGACAGCAGCACGAGGAAGATGATCACCTTCACGCCAAGCTGCTTGCGCTCTTCCATCTTGGGCTCCGACGCCCAGGCGAGAAACGCGACCACGTCTTTCGCCATTTGATCGATCGTTGCGGCTGGATTCCCTGCATCGGGTGCATACGTCACTTGCCCGTCGGAGGCGAGCGGCGCCGGCATCGCGATTTGATGGTTCGGGAAGTACGCGTTGTAGCTCAGCCCCGGCAGCAGTTCGAAGTCCGCCGGCGCTGCCGAATAACCGGTCAGCAGCGAATAGGTGTAGTTCGCCCCGTCTGGCCGCGCCTTGATGATCACAGACAGATCGGGCGGATAGGCGTTGTTGTTCGCGGCTCGAGCGGCGAGTTCGTTCGCAAACGGCGACGGGAAACGGTCCGCCGGAATGCCCGGCCGTTGGATCGCCTCGCCCTTATCGTCGAGCGCGTTCATCTGAACGCCCGCCGCGATCGCCTTCATCTGCGCTTCGCTGAACTCCGGCCCGCCGGGTTGCGACAGGTTACGGAAGGACACCAGGTTCATCGAGTGGCAGGCCGCGCAGACTTCTTTGTAAACCTGATAGCCGCGCTGCAGTTGCTGCCGATCGAACTGGCCGAACGGTCCCTCCCAACTCCACTCAATCTGCTTCGGTCGCTTCACGGCGTGCGCGTCGCCTTCGCCGCCCGAGGCCAACGCCGGTCCGGCCAACCCGGCCGAGAGAACGAGTGCGAGCAATAGTCTGAGAGTCGTCATTGCCGCCCCCATCACTCTGCCGCCACGGGGACAGCGCCGCCGTTCTTCTTCGCCAACACGGCCTTCGAAATACTCTCAGGCACGGGGTTGGGCGTCTCCATGAGTCCGACGACGGGTGTGATCAGGAAGAAGTGGAGGAAGTAATAGAACGTCAGCAGTTGAGACAGCAGCAGCTTGCCGATCGGCAACTCCACGCCGAAGAAGACGAGGTTGCTATCGTCGGCCGTCTGCGCACCCAGATAGCCGAGCAGGAAAATCACGACCATTAAAATCCAGAACAACTGCCGCATATACGGACGGAAGTTGTTCGACCGTACGCGCGACGTATCGAGCCACGGCAGTAACGCCCAGACCATGATCGCGCTGAACATTAGGATGACACCGATCAGCTTGTCCGGCACCGACCGCAAGATCGCGTAGAGCGGCAGGTAGTACCACTCCGGCACGATGTGCGCGGGTGTCACCAACCGGTTCGCTGGGATGTAGTTGTCGGCATGACCGAGGAAGTTCGGATCGAAGAAAATGAAATAGCTGAACACGATCAGAAACAGCGCAATCCAGAACCCGTCCTTCGTCGTGTAGTAGGGATGGAACGGCACGGTATCCGCCGGTCCCTTCACGTCGATGCCCAGCGGATTGTTGTTGCCCGGCACGTGCAGCGCCCAAATGTGCAAGACGACCACGCCGGCAATCACGAACGGCAGCAGGTAGTGCAACGAGAAGAACCGCTGCAACGTCGTGTTGTCGACTGCGAACGAACCCCACAGCCACTGCGTGACACTCTCGCCCACAAGCGGGATCGCGGAGAAGAAGTTCGTGATCACGGTTGCGCCCCAGAACGACATCTGCCCCCACGGCAGCGTGTAGCCAAGAAAGCCCGTCGCCATCATGAGCAGATAGATCACGATGCCGAGCAGCCAAAGCACCTCGCGCGGCGCCTTGAACGATCCGTAGTAGAGTCCGCGGAAAATATGCAAATAGACGGCGATGAAGAACATCGACGCGCCTTTCGAATGCATGTAGCGCATGAGCCAGCCGTAGTTCACGTCGCGCATGATGCGCTCGACGCTGTCGAACGCCTGTGTCTCGTGCGGCACGTAGTGCATGGCGAGCACGATGCCCGACACGATCTGCACCACCAGCATGAACGTCAGAATGCCGCCGAACGTGAACCACATGTTGAGGTTCTTCGGCGTCGGGAACTGCAGCACCGACTCGTCGATCAGCCGGATGATCGGCAGCCGCGAGTCCAGCCACTTCGTGAAGGCGTTCGTCGGTTTGTAGGAGTAGTCGCCGTGTGCCATGCCCGCCCTCAACCGTGTTCAGCGACGGCCGCAGGCTTGGGAGCCGCGCCGATCAGCACTTTGGTGTCCGTCAAAAACTGATACGGCGGCACCGCAAGGTTCTTTGGTGCCGGACCTTTGCGGATGCGCCCCGACGTGTCGTAGTGCGAGCCGTGGCACGGGCAAAGCCAGCCGCCAAACTCGCCCTTGTTCGCTTTGTCCGGCACGCAACCCAAATGCGTGCAGGTCGCAACCAGGATCAGCCATTCCGGCTTCTGCACGCGGTCTTTGTCCGCCTGCGGGTCGGGCAGTTGGCCCAGGGCCACGTCTTCTGCGGCCTTAATCTCTTCGGGTGTGCGGCGGCGAACGAACACGGGCTTCTTCTGCCACTCGATCGTCACGATCTGCCCCGGCACCAGCGGCGAAAGGTCGAACTCGACCTCTTTCAACGCCAGCGTATCGGCCGCCGGATTCATTTGATCGATGAAGGGCCAAAGCGAGGCGGCAAGACCGACCCCCGCAGCAGTCGCAGAAGCCACATAGATGAAGTCACGCCGCGTAACGTTGGCGTTGTCGATGGGATGCGCCAAGGTCGAAGCCCCCTCTGGGCATGAAGAACATGAGAGATGAAGAAGATGTGGTTTTGAGAAGCGGACCCGTCGCGGTGACAAACCGCGCCGGACCTTCGGCAAGGCCTTGAATTCTGCGGCAAAATAGAGAGTCGCCCCCCTATGGTCTTGCGGCACGATGCCGCATAAATGGCGCAAAGCTGCGCGGTGCAGTGGATCATTTTCTCATCGATGCGCATTGCACTCTTCGAACCCGACATTGCCGCCAACACGGGCACGATTATTCGGCTCGGCGCGTGCCTGAATGTCGCGATCGATATCATCGAACCTTGCGGCTTCCCGTTCGGCGACGCGAGCCTGAGACGAGCGGGCCTCGACTACCTGCCGCGCGCGAGCGTCACGCGTCACACGTCGTGGAAGGCCTTTCGCGAAGGGGCGGACGGCCGCCTCATCCTCGCAACCACGAAAGCGCCAAAGGCCTACACCGCCCTTGCATACCGTAGCGGCGACATCTTGCTGTTCGGCCGCGAAAGCGCGGGTGTAACGGCGGAGGTCGCAGCGACAGCCGATGAAGCCGTTCGCATCCCGCTGGTGGACGGCATGCGGTCGCTCAACGTCGCCGTTGCAGCGGCTATGATCCTCGGCGAAGCTTTGCGCCAAACCGGCGCTTTCGGGGAGAGCCACGCATGACCAGCGACCTCACGGCGGAGCGCAAGGGCCGCGCCGTCGCCTGGTTTGAGGAACTGCGCGAACTCATTTGCGCTGCCTTCGAAAGCATCGAAGACGATCTCACCGGTCAATTCGCCGACCGTCTGGCGGGCCGCTTCGAACGCAAAACCTGGAAGCGCGACGCGACGGCGGGGGTCGAAGCGGGCGGCGGCACGATGTCGATCATGCGCGGTCGCGTGTTCGAAAAAGTGGGCGTCAACATCTCGACCGTATACGGCACCTTCTCGCCGGAATTCGCGAAGTCGATCCCCGGCGCCGCGGAAGACGCGCGCTTCTGGGCTGCGGGTATTTCGGTCGTCGCCCACATGCAAAGCCCGCGCGTACCGGCCGTGCACATGAACACGCGCCACATCGTGACCAGCAAAGCCTGGTTCGGCGGCGGTTCGGACCTAACACCGATGGTGCCGAACGACGACGACACGGCCACATTCCACGCCGCGTTGCGCGCCGCGTGCGACCGCCACAATCCGTCCTACTACAAAGAGTTCAAAGCGCGCTGCGATGAGTATTTCTTCCTGCCCCATCGCGGCGAACCCCGCGGCGTCGGCGGCATCTTTTACGACAACCTCGACACCGGCGACTGGGACGCGGACTTCGCTTTCACCCGCGATGTGGGGCTCGCCTTTTTGGGCGCCTACCCAAAGCTGGTGCGCCGCCACATGAACGGTCCCTGGACGAAAGACGAGCGCGACCACCAACTGGTGCGCCGCGGCCGCTATGTCGAATTCAACCTGCTCCACGACCGCGGCACCCAATTCGGCCTGAAAACCGGCGGAAACGTGGAAGCGATCCTGATGTCCATGCCGCCGGAAGTACGCTGGCCTTGATGCGACGGCGGACCGCCGCTATCGCTTGATGGTCAGCGGAGTCGCGTCCATGCCGTTTGCTCGCCTAGCTATTGCAGTCGCCTTAGTTCTCTTTGCCCCGCTGGCGCTCGCTGCCCCGGCGAAAGTCGCTGTGCCCGCATTGATGCTCGATCCCTATTACGGCGATTGGCAAGGCACCGCGACCGCATCGAGCGAGACCGACGAAGATTTCCCGACCTCAAAGCGCGACATCGCCGTGTCTCTCAAAAAATCCAACCTCGGCGGCTTTCTGCTGAGTTGGTCGACGTTGCAGCGCCAAAAGGGCGACCCGAAAGCCCCGCTCGAAGTTTTGAAATCGACAACGGTCGAGTTCGTCCCCGCACCGGCGCCGAACACTTGGCGCGCCAAGGCCGAAAGCGATCCCTACAGCGGCGGCATCCTCTATTGGGCAAGGCTCGACGGCAGCGGCCTCGTGATCTCAAGCTTCACGATCAACGAAGACGGCAAACCCGAATTTCAAACCTATCGCCGCCGCGTCGCGGGCAAAGAGATGCGCCTCGAATTCTCGAACGTGAAAGACGGCAAGTTCGTGCGCACCGTCAAAGGCAGCCTGCGCAAACTGAAGGGCAATTAAGGCTCGACGCGCACCAGCAACGCCGTCGCGTCGTCGCTTTTCTTCATGCGTGGATAGCGCTCGCCGTTCGGATCGTCGTCCTCGATATGCCGCAACTCGCGTGCCAACGCTGCAAGACCGATCGTCTGCGTCGTGGCAATCAATTCGCGGTCGCCGTAGCGCTGATAATCCTCGACCAGCGCATAGTACCCATCCGTCGCCAGCAACACGATCGCTGGTGACGATAGCGCGAGCGACGTCACCGTCGCATGCGCCCCAACGGCAGGATCGGCGCCCAACAGCCAATACCCGGTGTTCGTGTTCACAGTGTTTCGCGCCGCGCGAAGTTCCGGCAACACGGCCGCGGGTCCCAGCGGCTGTCCCTTTTGCGCCGCAATCATCTTGGCTGCCAGACGCGTCTCGAAAGCGTTGCGCGACGGATTGGTTCCGAAATTGTGCACCTC
>JBKJZU010000261.1:0-3691 GCA_046715015.1 Micropepsaceae bacterium | reverse complement strand
GGCTTCACGTTGACCATCGTGACCTTGTCGGCCGGGATGTTGTTGATCGCGGCGAAGGCCGGCCACAGCACGCGGTGCGAATCGGCCGGGGGCGCCGCGATCTTCCTGCCGATGAGGTCGGCCGGCTTGCTGATGCCGGCGCTCTTCTTGAAAAAGACGTTGTTGCCGGCCTTGTCGAACACCACGGCGACGATCTTGAGGTCGGCGCCCTTGCTGATCGCGGTGATTACGGTGGGG
Organism: Micropepsaceae bacterium; assembly: GCA_046715015.1. Lineage (GTDB taxonomy): Bacteria > Pseudomonadota > Alphaproteobacteria > Micropepsales > Micropepsaceae > SZUA-430. The sequence goes on along the minus strand of JBKJZU010000261.1, from coordinate 3,454 downwards.
GCATCCGATATCCCTACGTCGGCCTGTTTCAGGTCGATCTTCTTCGCGCTGTCGGCCGAGCCTGCGCCGCGCACCACCGTCAGGTCGAGCTTTTCTTCGGCGAAATAGCCCTTTTTGAGCGCCATGTAGATCGGCGCGTGGTCCGCCAGGTGGAACCAGTTGAGCTGCAGCGTCATCTTGTCCTGGGCTTGCGCGGGCAGTGCGAGCGCCGCGCATACCGCGGCGCATAGCGCAGTGCACAAACTGGCGAACATTCGTTGAGCGTGCATGGTGGTCTCCTTGGTTGTCCGTGGTTTTATTTCACCGCGTCTTCCCGGTTGGCCCAGGGCGCGACGATGTTCTCTACGGCCACGACCGCCCCATAGAGTACCAGCCCGAGCACGGAAATCAGGATCAGCGAAGCGAAGATCGACGGCGTCTCCAGCGTTACTCCGCCGGTGATGATCAGCGCGCCGAGGCCGCGTTCCGAGGCGACGAACTCGCCGACGATCGCGCCGGTCACGGACATGGTGGCATTCAGCTTGAGGCCCGTGAATATGTAGGGCAGCGCGTTCGGGAAGCGGATCTTGCGGTAGATCTGCCAGCGGCTCGCGTTCAGAGACCGCACGAGGTCGAGCATCTCGGGCTCAGCCGAGGCCAGACCCACGGCCGTATTCACCACCATCGGAAAGAAGGCGATGGTGGTGCCGATGACGATGTTCGGCCAGATGCCGTAGCCCAGCCAGATGACGAACAGCGGCGCCAGCGCGATCTTCGGCAGAGTGTTGAAGAGGACCAGCACCGGCATCACGGTGCGCATGAGGAACTGGTTCCAGACGATCACCACGGCCAGCGCCACGCCGAGCACCGCCGACAGGGCGAATGCCCCGATGACCGAATAGAACGTGGCGAGGAAGTTCGCCACCCACTGGTAATTCGGCCGATCGAGCGCCTTCAGTGCCGCCCAGGGCGTCGGCAGGATGTACTCTTTGACCTGCAGGACGTCGACCGCGATCTGCCAGAGCACGACCAGGCCGATGATCACCAGCGCGCTCGGCGCATACCAGAGCGCCGCCGCGCCGAAGCGCTGCATGAATCCCGGCTCCGCGCTGTTGTCCGTGGGGCTGTCGTCTTGACTCGGCATCCGTCGTGCGTCGACAATCGACAATTAACGAGTTGGTTAAATAATAGCAAAATCCATGCAGCCGTTTATCCATCTTTCGGGCGTCACGAAAATCTACCGCCGCGCCCGCACCGAGCACCTGGCGATCTCGGACGCGAGCTTCGACGTAATGCCCGGCGAGCTGGTCAGCCTGGTGGGGCCCTCCGGTTGCGGCAAGTCGACGCTCTTGAAGATCCTGGCCGGACTGCATCCGCACGATGCGGGCGTGGTGAGGATCGGCTCGGACAGCCATGCCTTCGATCCGTCGCGCGACATCGGCATGGTGTTCCAGGCGCCGCTCTTGTTGAAATGGCGTCGCATCCTGGAAAATGTGCTGCTGCCCGCGGAAATCCTCGGGCTGCCCGCGGCCGAGAGCCGGGAGCGCGCCAAGGGCTTGCTGAACCTGGTGGGGCTCGCGGGGTTCGAGGAGAAATACCCGTACGAGTTGAGCGGCGGGATGCAGCAGAGGGCCGCAATCGCGCGAGCGCTGATTCACGATCCCAAGCTGGTGCTGATGGACGAACCATTCGGGGCGCTGGATGCGCTGACCCGCGAAAAGATGAACCTCGAACTGCTGCGAATCTGGACGGAAGCCGGCAAGACGATCGTCTTCGTCACGCACGGCATCTCGGAGGCCGTGTTTCTCGGCACCCGGGTCGTCGTACTGACGGCGGGCCCGGCGCGCATGGCGGACAATTTCGAGATCGATCTGCCGCGGCCGAGGACGCTGGACATGAAGACGCACGAGCGCTTCGGGGAGTACACGCGGCGCATCTACAAGCTGCTGGGGATGGACTGAGCGCTTTGCGCGATCCTCACAACATCATGCGCGATCCCCGCAAATTTTCGGTTACTTCCATCGATCTCTTCGAGCGCGATGTCAAACTGCGCATGCCGTTTCGTTTCGGCGTGGTCACGCTGACCGAATCGCCGCAGGCGATCGCCCGGGTACGCATTCGCCTCGAAGACGGGAGCGAGGAGACGGGGGGGGCCGCGGAACTGCTCGCGCCCAAGTGGTTCGACAAGAATCCGGCGCTTACCAACGAGGACAACTTCGACCAGTTGCGATTGGCCCTTGCACTGGCGCGCGAGGCCTATCTCGCGGGGGGGGGCAACACCGCATTCGGGCACAATCGCGCGCACTACGCCGCGCAAATCGCGGCCGGGGCGAAGGCGGGGCTCAACAGCCTCGTCGCCTGCTACGGTCCGGCGCTCCTCGACCGGGCATTGCTCGATGCGCTCTGCCGCGAGCGAAGCGTGTCTTTCTACTCGGCGGTGAAATCCAATCTCGTCGGATTGACCGAGTTCGAAGGCATGGACCTGCCCGCATTCGCCGCCGGCCTGCAACCGGCCACGCGGATTGCGGCGCGGCATACGGTCGGCCTCGTCGATCCGATTACTGCCGCAGAGAATAAATCCCCGGTAAACGACGGCCTGCCCGAAACACTGGAGGAGGTGGTCGCGCGCTACGGGCATACGTACTTCAAGCTCAAAGTCGGTGGGAATGTCGCGGCCGATCTCGAGCGGCTCTCGGCGATCGCGTCGGTGCTTGACAGCATCGAACAGCCTTATTACGCCTCGCTCGACGGCAATGAGCAATACGACGACGTCGAGGGCGTGGCCGAGCTGTGGGCGAAAATGAAGGCCGCCACGCGGCTTCACCGCATGGTGGAGAGCATCATCTTCATCGAGCAGCCGATCAAGCGCCAAAACGCGTTCGCGAAGGACGTGGGCAAACTGTCGGCCGAGAAGCCGGTGATCATCGACGAGTCCGACGATTCGCTCGACGCCTTTCCGCGGGCCAAAGCACTCGGTTACCGTGGCGTGTCCTCGAAGACCTGCAAGGGACTCTACAAGTCGCTCATCAACCGTGCGCGCTGCGCAGCCTGGGGCGAGGGCTTCATGATGTCCGCCGAAGACCTCACGATCCAGCCCGGCCTGGCGCTGCAACAGGATCTTGCGCTGGTTACGCTGCTCGGCCTTACGCACGTCGAGAGGAACGGCCACCACTACGTGAACGGCATGGCCGGCCTGCCGGAAACCGAACAGGCGGCGTTCCTTGCCGCGCACCCGGATCTGTACGAGCGCAGCCACGGTGCCGTTCGCGTTGCCATCAAGGACGGAATGCTCAGAATCGGAAGCCTCGGCTGCAAAGGCTTCGCCAGCGATGCGATGCCCGATTGGAATTCAATGAGGAGGATGCAATGAAAGGGTGGAATTTCCTCGTGGTGCTGGCCTGCCTTGCCTCTGCGTTTCCGGCATGGGCACAGGCCTTTCCGGTCAAGCCGGTCACGCTGCTGATCACTTTCCCGG
>JBKJZU010000260.1:0-3249 GCA_046715015.1 Micropepsaceae bacterium | reverse complement strand
TCGACCAGCCAGCCGATCGCCCCAATGTCCGCCCATGTCAGCGTCGGATAATTGAAGATCGTGGAGTACTTCGCGCGGCCGGAATGCAGCGCCTCGATCATCTCGTCACGGCTCGTGCCCAATGTCTCGGCGGCAGCATAGAGATAGAGCCCGTGCCCGCCCTCATCCTGCACCTTGGCAAGCAGCACCGCCTTGCGCCGCAAACTCGGGGCGCGCGTGATCCAATTACCTTCGGGCAGCATGCCCACGATCTCGGAATGCGCGTGTTGCGAAATCTGCCGCACCAGCGTCTTGCGATACGCTTCGGGCATCCAATCCTTCGGCTCGATGAAATCGTCGGCGGCCACGCGCGCCTCGAACGCAGCGAGCTTCACCGGATCCTCCGCCACGGTCGTGACGGACGCCGACTTCTGGTTCTTGTCTTTCAGTTCGGTGGTGTACATGAGCGCGCGATTTCCTCAACGAACCTGTAGTGAAATGTAGAATAAATCGACCGATCGGTCAATTAATTGCCGGAGAGCAAAGAGCCTCCAACTGTACGCGAAAGCCCCTGAAACACCGCGATGTTTTCGCCCTCCGCCGTGCGCACCGTCACCACGTAAGCGCCGGAGCGTCCGGCCACGGCTTCCTCCCGCGCCTCAGCAATCAATCGCGCACCTTCTTTCGCAGGCGCCAAGAACGCGATCGACGCCTGCTGCGCGACCGCCGAGATATTTCGCGAGTTGCAGGCATAGGCGAACGCAGTATCCGCAAGCGCGAAGATCATCCCGCCATGCGCAATACGATGTCCGTTGAGCATGTCGGCGCGCACAACCATCGAAATCCGCGCATATCCCTCACGCGCCTCCTCGATCGCGATCCCCCAATGCGGACCGGTTCCCTCTTGAGCAAGCATGTGCTCGGCAACACGGCGCGCCAGCGCGTCCGCATCCGTTTCCATCACCCCTCCTCAAAAAATTTCTTGTCATGGTCCGCGAAGGCGAAGGCGGACCACCCACGACTTGCCGACGCTCAACCGCCCAGAGTCGTGGATGGTGCGCCTTCGCGCACCACGACACCTCGCGGCGTCGGTTTGACCGTCCGCGCGTTCTATCCTAAAGCGTACCACAGACGAGCGCGGGGCCAACCCGCGACGTTGGGAGGTGGCGGCATGTCCTACGAAACCATCCTGTTCGATCTCACCAACAACGCGGCGCGCTTGACGCTGAACCGGCCCGACCGGTTGAACAGCTTCAATGTGCAAATGCACGCCGAGGTCGCTGAAGCGCTAACCGCCGTCGAGCGCAATCCCGACATCCGCGCATTGCTGATCACGGGTGCAGGTCGCGGCTTCTGCGCGGGCCAAGATTTGTCCGATCGTGCTGTCGCGCCGGGAGCCGCAGGCGTCGACCTCGGCGAGTCGCTCGAGAACCGCTACAACCCGCTCGTCCGCCGTCTCGTCGCGCTGCCGAAGCCCGTCGTGTGCGCGGTGAATGGTGTCGCGGCCGGCGCGGGTGCGAACATCGCCTTCGCCGCCGACATCGTCCTTGCCGCAAAGAGCGCGCGCTTCATCCAAGCCTTCGCAAACATCGGTCTCGTGCCCGACTCTGGCGGTACCTGGATCCTACCGCGCCTTGCCGGTCAGCCGCGCGCGATGGCGCTCGCCCTCACTGGCGAACCCTTGGGCGCCGAGAAGGCCGAAGCCTGGGGCTTGATCTGGCGCGCCGTCGACGACGCGGACTTGCAGGCCGAAGCGACGAAACTGGTCGAGCGACTGGCGAACGGCCCGACGAAAGGTCTCGGCGCAACCAAACTCGCGATCCGCAAAAGCTGGTCGCAATCGCTCGACGCCCAACTCGATCTGGAGCGCGATCTGCAGCGCGAACTCGGCCGCAGTCACGACTACAAGGAAGGCGTCGCAGCCTTCGGTGAAAAGCGACCGCCCAACTTCACAGGCCGCTGAGGAGGCCAATCATGAAAACGCTTCAAGCCTACGCGCAGGATGCCTGGATCGCCCCACGCGGCTCGATGACGTCTGTCCGCTCCGCCATCACGGGCGAGCCCATTGCCCAACTCGGCGAAACCGTTCGCGACTTCGCCGCCATTCTCGCGCACGCCCGAACCGACGGCGGTCCGGCGCTCCGCAAACTCACGTTCCACGACCGCGCCAAGATGCTGAAAGCGCTCGGCGACGCCATCATGGCCCGCAAGGATGAACTCTATGCGCTCTCCTACGACACCGGCGCGACCAAGAGCGACGGCTGGATCGACATCGAAGGCGGCGCCGGCACGCTGTTCGCCTACGCCTCGAAAGGCCGCCGGGAGCTTCCGAACGACACGATCCTGACCGACGGCGCCGTCGAAGGTCTGTCGAAGCGCGGCACGTTCATCGGCCAGCACGTGATGACCTCGCTGAAGGGTGCCGCCGTCCACATCAACGCCTTCAACTTCCCCGTCTGGGGCATGTTGGAGAAACTTGCGCCCACGCTGCTCGCCGGCGTCCCTGCGATCGTCAAGCCCGCAACCGCAAGCGCGCAACTCGCCGAAGCCGCGTTTCGCGTGATAATCGAGGCGAACGTTCTGCCGAAGGGTGCGGTTCAACTCGTCCTTGGCCCCATCGGCGATCTGTTCGACCACCTGACCGGCCAAGACGTCGTCTCGTTCACCGGCTCCGCCGAAACCGCGGAGAAGCTGCAGCGCCACCCGGTGATCGCACGCGAAAGCGTCCGCTTCGTCGCCGAGCGCGACTCGCTGAATGCCGCAGTGCTCGGCCCCGACGCAGCGCCGGGCACGCCGGAGTTCGACCTCTTCATCAAAGAAGTCGTGCGCGAAATGACGGTGAAGGCGGGCCAGAAGTGCACCGCGATCCGCCGCGCACTCGTGCCCGCCAACGTGATCGATGCGGTCGAAGTGGCGCTGAAGAAAGCGCTCGCCGAAATCGTCGTCGGCGACCCGCGCCAAGAAGGCGTCGCCATGGGCGCACTGGTGAGCACGGCCCAGCGCGACGACGTGCGCGCCAAGATCAAAGCCTTGAGCGGCGAAGCACGCATTGTCGCGGGCGATCCGGCCAACGTTGAACTGCGCGGTGGCGACGCGAACAAAGGCGCATTCATCGGACCCGTGCTCTTGCGCTGTGATAAGCCGCTGGCGTCCTCGAAGGTTCACGAACTAGAGCCCTTCGGTCCCGTTGCAACGCTCATGCCCTACACCGGCCTCGCTGAGGCGATCGGCATCGTCAATCGCGGCAAGGGCTCGCTCGTGATGTCATTG
>JBKJZU010000259.1:0-4730 GCA_046715015.1 Micropepsaceae bacterium | reverse complement strand
CCCATAATCCGGGCGCCCGATCCATCGAGAGTGCAATGAGTCAAAACACCCAGAGCGCGTCGCGCACGCCGATTCGACGCTCATACGTCATCGCCGGAATCATCCTTGTCGTCCTTGCCGTGTGGGTGGCCTCCGGCGCGCTAAACCGATCCGACAAGGAAGCAAACGGTGGAGCGGAACAGGGCGACATCGCAGCGTCGGCTGCGACGGATCCGAAAGCCACGTCCGCAGATGTCAAAGCAAAAGGTGGCGCAACTCAAAAGCCGTCGGTACGCGTCAGGTCGATTACCGCCGAGATACGCCAGCGCGAACTTGCCGTCCGTGGCAAAACCGAAGCGCTGCGCAAGGTCCAAGTGCGCGCCGAAACCTCCGGTACGATCGCCGCGATCCGCGCCGACAAGGGTGCGGTCGTCAAAGCCGGCGACACGATCTGTGAGCTGAAAGTGGACGCGCGTTTGGCCATGCTGAACGAAGCGCGCGCGAATCAGACGCAATACCGGTTGCAATTCGAAGCCTCGAAGAAGCTTCAGCAAAAAGGTTTCCGCTCCGACACATCGACCGCAGGCGACCTTGCGCGCTACCAGGCAGCGAAAGCGCAAGTCGAGCGTATGCAACAGGAACTCGAAAACACGAAAATCAGAGCCCCGTTCGACGGCGTTGTCGACGATCGCATGGTCAACGTCGGCGACTATCTGGCGCCGGGCCAGGTCTGCGCGATGGTCGTCGATCAGGATCCGTTTCTGGTCGTCGGCCAAGTGTCCGAGAAAGACATTTTGGAAGTACACATCGGCGACACCGGCTGGGCGAAGCTCATCACGGGTGAGCGCGTCGAGGGTAGGGTGCGCTTCGTCGCCAAGAGCGCGGATAACGCCACGCGCACGTTTCGTATGGAACTCGAAGTCGCCAATCGGGCCGGCGCGATCCGTGACGGCATAACCGCCGATATTCACATCAACGCGAACAAGGTCGAAGCGCACCGCATCTCGCCGGCCATCTTATCACTCGATGAAAAGGGCGCCGTCGGCGTACGCATTCTCGACGCTACGAAGCATGTTCGCTTTATGCCCGTGCAGATCGTCGCCGACGGTCCCGAAGGCGTCTGGGTTACGGGTCTGCCGAAGACGGTCACAATCATAACCGTCGGTCAGGAATACGTGACGAACGGCCAGGAAGTCGAGGCGACGCCGGAAGACAAGGCCAGCCAGTCATGACGCGTATCGTCGACTGGGCGATTGCACGCTCGCGGCTGACGCTAAGCGCGCTGCTCGCGGTAATTATCCTTGGAACGGTCGCGTATCTGTCGATCCCCAAGGAAGCCGATCCCGACATCCCCCTGCCCTTCTACCAAATCAGCGTGGCGCTTCAAGGCGTAAGCCCCGAAGACGCGGAGCGGCTGATCGTGCGGCCGTTGGAAACGCAGCTGAAAACGATCGAAGGCCTGAAGGAGCTTCGCGGCATCGCGATGCAGGGCCAAGGCATCATCACGCTCGAATTCGACGTCAACTTCAACAAAGACCGCGCGATGCAAAAAGTGCGCGATGCGGTCGATGCGGCCAAACCCGAGTTGCCGCGCGAAGCCGAAGAACCGTTCATCTACGAGGCCAACACTTCCGACGACCCCATCATTTCGATCATCTTGTCGGGAGCCTTGCCGGAGCGCGCGCTGCTACACGCCGCCAAGCGGCTGGAGCGCGACATCGATTCGATGACCGGCGTTCTGGACGCCCAACTGTCCGGGCAACGCGAAGAACTCCTCGAAGTTACGATCGACCCAACGCGTCTCGACAGCTACGGCATCTCCAGCGAGGACCTGTTCCGCCTGGTTGTCGCCAACAATCAATTGATCGCCGCGGGCTCGCTCGACACCGGCAGGGGTCGCTTCGCCGTCAAAGTGCCGGGCCTCTTTGAGACCGCCGACGACGTGCTGCGCCTACCGATCAAGGTGAAGGGCGACGGTGTTGTCCGCCTGGGCGACGTCGCTCAAGTGAGCCGCACGTTCTATGACGCCAACACATACGCCCGCTGGAACGGCGAACCTGCGATCAGCGTCCAAGTCAAAAAACGTGCCGGCGCGAACATCGTCTCGACGATCAAGACCGTGCGCGACTACGTCGAGAAAATGAGGCCAAGCCTGCCGCCCGGCATCAAGGTCGCCTACTCGGGCGACGCTTCCTATTGGATCGACGCCCAGTTGACGCAGCTAACGAACGCGATCCTGCTCGCGGTCGCCCTCGTGATGATCATCATTGTGGGTTCGCTGGGCTGGCGTTCAGGCCTCATCGTCGGCGTTTCGATTCCGACCTCGTTCCTGATCGGATTCTTGTGCCTTTGGTTCGGCGGCTACACGCTGAACATGATGATCCTGTTCGGCATGGTCATCACTGTGGGTCTGCTCGTCGACAACGGCATCATCGTCGTCGAATACGCCGACCGCAAGATGACCGAAGGCTTCTCGAAGCGCGAAGCCTTTGCAGAAGGCGCACGGCGCATGTTCTGGCCGGTGGTCTCGTCCACTGCGGCAACACTCGCGGCCTTCGCGCCGTTGCTGCTGTGGCCCGGCATCCCCGGCAAATTCATGAGCTTCATCCCCATCACGGCGATCTTCGTGATGAGTGCGTCCATGATCGTCGCGTTGCTGTTCTTGCCAACGATCGGCGCCATCTTCGGCAAACCCGAGCCCCCCGATCCGCACACCGAACGCGCGATCAAGCTGTCGGAAAGCGGAAACCTGGCCGAGATCGATGGCGTCGCCGGCCTTTATGCCCGCCTCCTTGCCGTCGCTGTGCGCCGGCCGCTGATGATCGTGGCGGCGGCGGTGGCGTCGCTGATCGTGGTTATCGTGGCCTTTAACATGTTCAGCAAGGGCGTCGAGTTCTTCGTGGAAACCGACGCCGACTTCGCGAACGTCATGGTACGCGCCCGCGGCAACCTCTCTGCCGACGAGAAACGTGACTTGGTGATCGAAGTCGAACGCCGTCTCGTTGGCACCCCCGGCGTCAAAGGCGTCCGTACCGTCGCCGGCGCCAGCGGCGGCGGCCGCGGCGGCGGTCCGGTCGATACGATCGGCGTCATGTTCGTGGAACTGAAACCCTACCACGAGCGCGGTCCTTCCAAGCCGATCATGGCCGACATTCGCGGGCGGCTCAAAAACCTGCCAGGCGTCCGCGCCGAGCTGCAGGAACAGCAAAGCGGTCCGGGCGGCGGCAAAGACATTCAAATCGAAGTTGGCTCGGAAAATTACGCCGCGCAGGATCGCATCGTCGCGGCGTTGCGCGCGCATGCCGACACGATGCCGGGCCTGATCGACGTCGAAGACTCGCGTCCGCTACCGGGCATTGAGTGGAACATCAAGCTGGACCGCGAACAGGCCGGTCGCTTCGGCGCGGACATCGGCACGGTCGGCGCGGCGGTCCAACTCGTCACGAACGGTATCAAGATCGGCGAATACCGCCCCGACGATTCCGACGACGAGATCGACATCCGTGTGCGCTTCCCGAAGGGCGAGCGTGGCATCTCTGCGCTCGATCAGCTGCGCATCAACACGAAGGACGGCGCGGTTCCGATCACGAACTTCGTGACCCGCACGGCGGTCCAGCAAACGACGCGTTTCGAACGCATCCAAGGCGTGCGCGTCTGGCGCGTCCGGGGGAATGTCGTCAAGGGCGACAGCCGCTTCAACACGAACGAACGCATCGGCGAACTCAAAAAGTGGATCGAAGCTCAAAAATTCGATCCCTCGGTGACGATCAAGTTCCGCGGCTCGAACGAGGAGCAGGACAAGTCGGCGCAGTTCCTCATTGTCGCCTTCGCGCTCGCGATCCTTGTGATTGCAGGCATTCTGCTCGTCCAGTTTAACAATTTCTGGCATGCGTTCGTCGTGTTGACGGCCGTTGTCTTCTCCTCAATCGGCGTGATGCTGGGCATTCTGATCGAAGGCCAAATGTTCTCCATCATCATGAGCGGTACAGGCATCGTGGCGCTCATGGGCGTGATGGTGAACCACAACATCGTGTTGGTGGACACGTTCCACCATCTGCGGGACAGGGGCTTCGAGCCGATGGACGCGATCGTGCGCACCGGCGTCCAGCGTCTGCGCCCGGTGATCCTGACGACCGTGACGGCGATGCTGGGTCTGCTGCCGCTGATGTACAAATTCGACGTCGACTTCTTCACCCGTACCGTCCACTTCGGCGGCCCAAGCTCCGACTGGTGGGTTCCGTTGGCGACAGCGATCGTCTACGGCATGGGCTTCTCGACTTTGCTCACGTTGTTTGTGACGCCTGCAATGCTCGCCATCGAACAACGGTATTGGGCTGACGGTACGTTCACGGCTTGGTTGGTGCGAAAACTGCCGTGGTTGAACAATCTTGGACGCAAACCGGCCCACGGAGCGTCGAAACCGGAAGCAGCGGAGTAACCCATGCTGAGCCGACGCGATACCTTGTTGACTGCCGCCGCCTTGTTCGCAATCGCACCGCTGCGCGCGGCCTCACCCTCGATCAAAGTCTACAAGGACCCCAGCTGCGGCTGCTGCACCGCGTGGGTCGATCACCTGAACGCGTCAGGCTTCAGCGCCACGGTCGACGAGACGTCGGACATGGCAGCAGTCAAAGCCAGACTCGGCGTCCCCGACGATCTAACTTCGTGTCACACGGGCCTGATCGAAGGTTACGCCATCGAAGGCCACGTGCCGGCCGACGATATCAAGCGCCTGCTGAAAGAAAAGCTGA
>JBKJZU010000258.1:0-2525 GCA_046715015.1 Micropepsaceae bacterium | reverse complement strand
CATGGGACTTGCGACCAACGTTTCGCCGCTGTGCGGGAGGTGTTTGCAAACAACCTCGCGAGCGGGCTCGACGTTGGGGCGTCGTTTGCGGTGACGGTTGAGGGCGAAACCGTCGTCGATCTGTGGGGTGGTTGGGCGGACGGCGCGCGCTCGCGCGCTTGGGAGAAGGACACGATCGTCAACGTCTATTCGACGACGAAGACGATGACGGCTTTGACGGCGCTGTTGCTTGCCGATCGCGGCGTGCTCGACTTGCATGCGCCGGCCGCACGCTATTGGCCGGAATTCGCGGCGAACGGAAAGGACGGCGTGAAGGTCAGGCACCTGCTTACGCATTCGGCCGGGCTTCGGGGTGGGATACCAAGCTGAAGCCGGAGGACCTCTATGATTGGGAGCGGATTTGCGGGTTGCTCGCGGCCCAAGCGCCGTGGTGGCCGCCTGGCGAGAAGGTTGGCTATCACGCTCTCTCACAAGGGTTCTTGGTCGGCGAGGTGATCCGCCGCGCTTCGGGAAGGACGGTGGGCACGATATTTCGCGAGGAAATCGCAGGGCCGCTCGGCGCAGACTTTCACATCGGTTTGGCTGCCACGCATGACGCGCGCGTCGGCGACTTGATTCCGCCGAAGGAAGGCATGGGTAGGGGACGCGATCCGCAGTCGATTGCCGGACGGACGCTGGACAATCCGGTGTTGACCGCGCTTGAGCCGCAGACGCGCGCGTGGCGGCAAGCAGAGATTCCAGCAGCAGGCGGGATCGGGAACGCGCGTTCGGTTGCGGAGGTGCAGACCGTGCTTGCCAATCGCGGTGTGTCGAAGGGCAAACGGATCATGTCTGATGTGGGGACACGGCGCGCGCTGGAGCCGCAGATCGAGGGGCTCGACATGGTGCTGGGGCTGCCGGTTCGGCACGGCCTGGGTTATGGCTTGCCGGGGCAGGCGATGCCGCTTCCCAGCTCGAACACGTGTTTCTGGGGCGGGTGGGGCGGTTCGCTCGTCATCGCCGATTTGGACAAGCGCGTTTGCTGCGCGTATGTGATGAACAGAATGGGCGAGGGGACGACCGGCGACCTGCGCGCGTTTCAAATGATCATGCCGGTGTATCAGGCGTTGGCGGGGTGAGAGGTGGAGCAAATGCGTCTTCGGGTCGGAATTGTCGGCGTAAGCGGGTATGGCGGCGGAGAGGCGCTGCGGCTTTGCGCAAATCACCCAGCGTTTGATGTCGTTTACGTCGGCGGGGAAGGGTCCGCCGGGCAGCCGCTGAGCGAGCGTTATCCGGGTTTGGGCAAGCTCGGCGAATTGGTGGTCGAGAAGTGGGAAGTCGAGCGGTTGCCGAAGCTCGATCTCCTGTTTGCGTCGTTGCCGACCGGGCATTCGGCGTCGGCGCTCGCACGTGTTCCGGCTTCGACGCGGATCGTCGATATCGGCGGCGATCATCGCTATATCGACGGGTGGGCCTATGGGCTTGCCGATGTTTGGCCGCAGGACATCAAAGGCATGTCGCGGGTCGCTAATCCCGGGTGCTATCCGGCGGGCGCGTTGGCGGCGCTAGCGCCGCTGTTGGCGGAGCGGTTAATCGAGCCGCATCAGATCATCATCGATGCAAAGACCGGCATCAGCGGCGCGGGGCGCGGCGGCGGCGAGGCGACAATGGGATACGGCGAGTTCAACGAGGACCTGTCGCCGTACTCGCTACTGAAGCACGTCCACATGCCGGAGATCGCCAAGACGATCGATCGCCTTTCGGGCGCGAAGTCGGAAGGGCTCGTCTTCACGCCACATCTGGTGCCGATGACGCGCGGCATTCTTGCGACCATCTACGCGAAGGGGAAGGCTACGACCGAGCAGTGTTTGGAGGCGGCGCGCTCATTCTATGCCGGGCGGCCGTTCGTACGGGTGAGCGAGAGGCCGCCGCACACGAAGTGGGCGACGGGAAGCAATCTCGTGTTCGTCTCATATGCTGGCGATCCGGCGCGCAATCTGGTGATGGCGATCGGCGCTTGCGACAATCTGGGCAAGGGTGCGGCGGGACAAGCAGTGCAGAACGCGAATATCATCACCGGACATCCCGAGACGATGGGACTTGAGGGCGCGGCGTTGTGGCCATGAGGAGTGACGGATGAGGTTTGTTCGGTGTGCGCTGATCCTGGCAGTTGCGATTGCGGTCGGTCTATCGACGCGCGCTTCGGCGGCGGAGCGGACGGTCGTGCTCGTGATGTTCGACGGGTTTGCGCCCGCGATGGCAGATGCCACGAAAACGCCGAGCCTCGATGCGATCAAGAAGGAAGGCGTTTGGTCGCGGCATTTGGTGCCGGTCTATCCGAGCCTCTCGTTGCCGAACCACACGTCGTTCGTCACCGGATGCTGGCCGGAGCGGCATGGCATCGTGCAGAACGGATTCATCGATCCGAAGCTCGGCAAGCTGCCGGAAGCTGCGGATGCGGATTGGGTGACGGGGTGCGAATCCGTTTGGCAGGCGGCGGAGCGGCAGGGCGTGCGCTCGGCGGCGTTCAACTTTTGGAACCGGGT
>JBKJZU010000257.1:0-3803 GCA_046715015.1 Micropepsaceae bacterium | reverse complement strand
AGGTGTTGACGCCCGACTTCTTGCGCAAACCTGGTGCGCTTGAGGTGGTGATCGAGGCCAAGCCCGACGTGTTAAATCACAACCTAGAGACAGTGCCGCGGCTCTATCTGAAGATACGGAAGCGCGCCCGTTACTTCGCGAGCCTGCGGTTGTTGCAGCACGCGAAAGAGATCGATCCTTCCACGTTCACGAAGTCCGGCATGATGGTGGGCCTCGGCGAGACGCGCGAAGAGGTGATGCAGGTGATGGACGACCTGCGCGCCGCCGGCGTCGACTTCATCACCATCGGGCAGTATCTGCAGCCGTCGCCACGTCATGCTGCGATCGACCGGTTCTGGCATCCGGACGAGTTCGCCAACCTGGCCGAGATTGCGCGCGCGAAGGGCTTCTTGATGGTGTCGGCATCGCCGCTGACGCGCTCGTCCTATCTCGCGGGCGACGATTTCGAGCGTTTGCGCGCAGCGCGGCGTGCGCAGCTCGCGGGAGCGTAACGCCCGCTTGGCCAAGCATAGCGAAAAGCGCGTTGTTCCCTACACGGACGAGCAAATGTTCGCGCTTGTCGCGGACGTGGAGCGCTATCCCGAGTTCCTGCCGTGGTGCGCGGCGGTGCGCATTCGTTCGCGCGAGGAGACCACGTTCACGGCGGACCTGATCGCGGCGTTCGGCGTGGTGCGCGAACGGTTCACGAGCCGCGTGATGCTCGATTACGCCGCGAAGACCATCACGATCGAATACATTGAGGGGCCGTTCGAGCATCTGACGAATGTCTGGCGGTTCAATGCGCTGGAGAGCGGCTGCGAGGTGGATTTCGACATCGACTTCCGCTTCAAGAGCCGGGCGCTGGAGGTGCTGATCTCCGGCGTGTTCACGCGGGCGGTCGAGAAAATGACGCAGTCGTTCGTGGCACGGGCGGACGAACTCTACAGCTCAGGCAATAAGCCGGCGCAGCAGGTTTAGCGCCACCTCGACGCTCGCCATGCGCACTTCGTTCCGGCCGATGTCGCCGAAGCGGTGGGCGACGGCGATCGTCTCGCGTCCTTCGCGCGCGGCTGCGAAATGGACCAGGCCGACTGGTTTGTCCGGCGAGCCGCCGCCTGGGCCCGCAATCCCCGTGATCGCGACCGAAACTTCCGCGTTCGAATAATCGAGCGCGCCTTGCGCCATCGCCCGCACGGTGGGCTCGCTGACGGCGCCGTGCGTTTCGATGGTGCTTGCGGGCACGTTCAGGTCTTCGATCTTGGCGTCGTTCGTGTAGGTCACGAACCCGCGCTCGAACACATCGGACGAGCCCGCGATCGCGGTGAGCGCGCCCGCGACGAGGCCACCGGTGCAGCTTTCAGCGGTCGCAAGCATCAAGCCTTTCGCGCGCGCCTCGGCGAGAACCGTCTCCGCTAGTGACAGAATTTCTGGTGGCCACATCCGTCGATCATGCTCCCGAAGCGCCGTGCATGCTGTGTAACCTGTAACTTTGTAACTCTGTAACCCCACGCACGCCGTGTTGGGGGTGTACCTTGTAACTTGTAGCTCGACAGACAGCCGCACTGGGGGAGGGGTACGCCACTATTCCCCACAAAACCCCTAGTTATTTTGGATGAAGTAGATGGTGGGTGGTGGCGCAGTTACAGAGTTACAAAGTTACAGGTTACACGCCGTGCACGATCAGTTCAGGAAACCCATCAAGCGAAGAGCAACCAGCGGTAGCAGCGAGTAGGCGCCGGCGATGAGGTCGTCGAGCATGACGCCTGCGCCGCCTTCGAGTTCGCTGTCGGCCCAGCTGGCGGGCCAGGGCTTGAACGTGTCGAAGAGGCGGAAGACGAGATAGGCGCCGATCAGGCCCATCGCCGTCATCGGGACGACCGTCATCGCGAGCCATTGCGCGGCCACTTCGTCGATGACGATCTCAGGCGGGTCGTCGCGGCCAGTGGCCTTCACATAGCGATCGGCCGCGATCCAGCCGATCGCTGAGACGACGGCGGCGGCGAGAAGTAGGAGGGGCCAGCCGCCGGTGACGCCCAGCAGCCAACCGAACGGGAGGGCGACGAGCGAGCCCCAGCTGCCGGGTGCAAGCGGCAGCAGGCCGACGCCGCCCACTGTCGCGATGGCGGTCATCGGTTCGGTGAGGCTGCGGCCTTGCGGCAGGCTCGCGATCTTCATTTCGGTCATCATGACAGGCGCACCGTTGCGATCGCTTGTGCGGCGATGCCTTCTGCACGGCCGGTGAAGCCCAGGCCTTCGGTGGTTGTCGCTTTGACGCTGACGCGTTTGGCGTCGAGTGCGAGCAGTTCGGCAATGCGGGCGACCATAGCCTCGCGGTGCGGGGCGACCTTTGGGCGTTCGCAGATCAGCGTCACGTCGACGTGCTCGATGCGGCCGCCGCGGTCGGCGATCAGCTTGGCTGCGTGGGTGAGGAAGATGTGCGAGGCCGCACCGCGCCAGCGTTCGTCACTGGGCGGGAAGTGTTGGCCGATGTCGCCGAGGGCCGCTGCGCCGAGGAGCGCGTCCGTCAGGGCGTGGAGACCGACGTCGGCGTCGGAGTGACCGATGAGGCCGTTCGTGTGCTCCACGCGCAGGCCGCAGAGCCAGATGTGATCGCCGGGACCGAAGCGGTGCACGTCGAAGCCTTGGCCCGTGCGCGTGGTGCCGGCGTTGGCGAGCAGCGCTTCTGCGATCACGAAATCCTCCGGCGTCGTCAGTTTCATGTTGAGGCGTGAGCCGGGTACGGCTGCCACCGTCAGGCCTGCTTGTTCCGCGATCGCGGCGTCGTCGGTTGCGCTCGTATCATGGGCGGCGCGATGCGCGCTTAGAATCTTGTCGAAGCGGAAGCCTTGCGGTGTTTGTGCGGCGCCTAAGTTTTCGCGCGGCACGGTTGCCTCGACGACGCCGTCGCGCATTCGTTTCAGCGTGTCGGCGGCGGCGAGCACCGGCACCGCGCTGTCGTGCGTTTCAAGCGCGTCGATCGTTGCGGCGATGACGTCGGCGCTGACTAGCGGGCGCGCGGCGTCGTGAATCAGCACGAACGTTGGTTGGAGGTTCGTTAGGCCTTCGAGGCCGCGCAGGACCGAGTCTTGACGCGTCTCGCCGCCAGCGATGGGGGAGGGGAGGGTGAGGCCCTCGGTCGCCGCCTCATAGAGTTGCCCGTGTTCGGCGCCGATGACGACCTGCACGAGGTCAACCATCGGGTGGCGGACGAACGCATCGATGGCGCGGCGCAGGACGGCTGTGCCGCCAAGCGTCCGGTACTGCTTTGGTGGGCCTTCGCCCGCGCGCGCGCCGTGTCCGGCAGCGACGATCAAGGCTACGACGTTGGGGCGGGCGGTCATGCGTTGACCATGCGCTTTTGCGCGGCTGAGTCGTCAAGTAGGGCTAATGCTGCAAGTGCGAAATCGTTCTTGCCCTTGAGGGTGCAATCTCCTAGCTTGATTGGTAATTGAGCATCGAAAGGCACTGCACAGATAGTGGGCAGCCCATTCCAAAGCTTTGGCGAGACCCCGGTCGGCTTGGCGCCCATGGTTGGTATCACGGACGCGCCCTTTCGAGCGGCTGTGCGCGCCTACGGTCAGCCTTTGGTTTATTCCGAGATGGTGGCGAGCGCCGAGTTGCTTCGTGATCGCAAGATCGCGGCGCTTCGGCTTAAAGCGGACCGTGACGAGGGGCCGATTGCGATTCAGCTCGCCGGGCGTGAGCCAGCGGCACTTGCCGAAGCGGCGCGGATGGCGGAGGCGGAAGGCGCCTTTCTCATCGACATCAACATGGGGTGCCCCGCCAAGAAGGTTGTGGGCGGACACTGCGGATCGGCCTTGATG
>JBKJZU010000256.1:0-2976 GCA_046715015.1 Micropepsaceae bacterium | reverse complement strand
GTGTTGAAGCGGATGTTGAACGTCGCGCGAGCGGCAGCGGGGATGACATTCGTCGCCGGGTTGCCGACGTCGACCGTCGTCACTTCCAGATTCGATGGTTGGAAGTCTTTTGTGCCGGTGTCGAGTTTGCGGGCCGTTAGGCGCGCGAGTGCGGCGATCAGGCCAGGAATTGGATTTTTCGCGCGGTCGGGATAGCCGACGTGGCCTTGCACACCTTTGACGCTGAGGTAGCCGGTCAGGCTTCCGCGACGGCCGATTTTGACCGTATCGCCAGCGGTGAACTCTGCGGTCGGTTCGCCGACGATGCAGTGGTCGATGCGCTCGCCCGTTTCCTTCATCCATTCGAGCACGCGGACGGTGCCGTCGACTGCTGGGCCTTCCTCGTCACCGGTGATCAAGAGGCTGATCGAGCCTTTGTTGCCGTGGCGTTCGGCCGTGCGGGCGACGGCGGCGACGAAGGCCGCGATCGCGCTTTTCATGTCGGCGGCGCCGCGGCCGAACAACGTGCCGTCTTCGACCTTTGCCGCGAACGGGTCGTGACGCCAGATCGAGGTGTCGCCCGGCGGGACGACGTCGGTGTGACCGGCGAAACAGAAATTGGGTGCCGCGGTGCCGCGGCGGGCATAGAGGTTTTCGATCTTCGGGCCGCCGGTCGCGAAGGCGAGGCGCGTGCAGGTGAAGCCCAAGCTTGTCAACGCGCGTTCGAGGACGGCGATGGCACCGCCATCTTCAGGGGTCACGCTACGGCAGCGGATGAGGTCTTGCGCCAGCGGCAGAGGGTCGGCCAAACGCGCGCGCACTTGTGTTTCCATGGGGGCGATTTAGAACCGGCTCAGGGCTAGGTCAATTGGACCACGGCCCAAGTTAACAGCGAGGTAGTCATGACGGGGCGGCTGGGCGGAAAAGTGGCGGTGATTACGGGCGCCGCCTCGGGAATCGGGCGGGGAACCGTCGATCTCTTCGTACGCGAGGGCGCCAAGGTTGTCGCTGCCGATATCCAGGACGACAAAGGCGCGCGGCTTGTGGAGGAGCTTGGCGCGGCCGTCCGCTACGTCCGGTGCGATGTGACACGCGAGAGCGACGTGAAGGCGGCGATCGATTTGGCGGTCAAGTCGTTCGGGCGGCTCGACTGTATTTTCAACAATGCGGGGTCTCCGGGCGCGCTTGAGAATGCCGAGACCGTAACGGCCGAGAGCTTCGATGCGGTCATGCACTTGCACCTGTTGGGTGCGATGTTCGGCATGAAGCATGCGGCGCCGGCGATGCGGGCGCACGGCGGCGGGTCGATCATCTCGACCGCGTCCATCGCTGGTCTGCAGAACGGGTTCGGGCCGCTGCTCTACTCAACCGCGAAAGCTGCGATCGTGCATATGACGCGCGTGGCCGCGGCTCAGCTTGGGCCGATGAACATCCGGGTGAACTGCATCTGCCCTGGGCTGATCGCAACGCCCATTTTTGCGAAGGGGATCGGGATGGCGACACAGGTCGCCGATCAAACCGTGACGGCGATTCGCGACGTCGCGAAGAATTCTCAGCCAATTCCGAAGGCGGGAATGCCGGAGGACATCGCGGAGGCTGCCCTCTTTCTGGCGTCCGACGGATCGCGGTTCGTGAACGGACATGCGCTTGTCGTGGACGGCGGGATCACTGTTGGTCCAACCGGCGCCGCGCAACAGCAGGTCTTTGCGCCGTTCATGCAGGCGATGGGGATCGACCCCGCGATCCTCGAACAAATGACGGGACCGGCGAGAGCTTGAGATGACGATCATCGTCGCAGGCACAGTGCGAGTCGATCCGGCGAAGCGCGAAGCGGCGCGGGCGATCATGGAGAAGGTGATCGTGGCGTCGCGCGCCGAAGACGGGTGCATCGACTATTCCTATGGCGACGACGTGCTCGATCCGGGGCTTGTGCGCGTGTGGGAGGTGTGGCGCGACCGCGAGGTGTTGCAGCGTCATTTTCAAACGCCGCATTTGGCGGAGTGGCGGGCAGCCTGGCCGACGTTTGGGATTACAGATCGAAAGCTTGCGATCTACGATGTGAGCGGAACGACGGAGTTGTGAGGCAAGGAGATTGAACCACCAAGGGCACCAAGAACACCAAGATGTTCGGGGCGGTTTTCCAAGTTGGCGGCGCGGCGAATCCGATTCGTTTCCCGCAAAGACGCTAAGCCGCAAAGAAAAAGAAAAAGTCGTCTTTCTTCGGCGCGGAGCGCCTGTCGAACGGGTGAATGGCGCCTGCGGCGCTGCAACATAACCTTTGCGGCTTTGCGTCTTTGCGGGAAACGATTCAGCGGTCATGCGGGGCTCGGCGTCGGTAGACGCACACGAGCACCTTGGTGTGCTTGGTGGTTCAATCCTTCTTCGGCGCCGCTTCGAGTGCTTCGATGAGGCGTTCGAGGGCGGCTTCCGCGAACCAGTTCATGTTCGTCCAACGATCGTCGATGCCGGTGCGGAGTGTGTGCACACGCGAGACCAGACCCGACACCGCGAGGCAGGTGTGACCTGCCGGGTCGCCGTAGCCGTTGCCGGTCGGACCGGCAGCGCCGGTTTCTGAGATGCCCCATTCGACGCGATGTTTGGCGCGAATCGTGTCCGCGAGGAAGGTTGCGTAGGGCTCGCTCGACGAGCGCATTTGCCCCAAGCTTTCGCGATCGAGATTGAGCAGACCTTTGAAGGCTCGTGCGGAGTAGATGACGCCGCCGCCGGCGTAATACGCGGACGCGCCCGGGACCGCGAGCAACGCGGCCGAGATCAACCCGCCCGTCGAAGATTCGGCGACCGCGATGCGCTCGCCGCGTGCTTGGAGCAATGCGGCTGCCTTCGCGGCGGGTATGCGTGGGTCGTGCATTTCGGTTCCTCGTGGGCGGCCGCAGTGTGGCGTCAAAAGTTGTTCTGCGCCAAGTGCTGCCGTCGCAAATTCGTCACGGGCACTTCCCATCTGATGGGCGAAAGGTGGGAGGAACACAGTGACGAAGA
>JBKJZU010000255.1:0-2741 GCA_046715015.1 Micropepsaceae bacterium | reverse complement strand
CAGCGCCACAAGAGCGGGTACGAGGCGCTCGAGGCGAAGCACCCGAAGATCACGGAGAAGAAGTCGGCGGCGCTCCAGATCGGGACGCTCGGCGGCGGCAACCACTTCGTCGAAATCTGCCTCGACGAGGCGGATCGCGTCTGGGTGATGCTGCACTCCGGCTCGCGCGGTATCGGCAACCGCATCGGTCAATACTTCATCGCGAAGGCGAAGGAGGAGATCGAGGCGGTCGGTCTCAAACTCGCGGACCGCGATTTGGCTTGGTTCGGTGAGGGCACAGAGGCCTTCAACGACTACGTCGAAGCCGTGGGTTGGGCGCAAGACTACGCGCGCTCGAACCGCGATGTGATGATGGCGGCGGTCATCGCGGTGCTGAAAGAAACGTGGCCCGATCTCGAAACGCTCGACGTGGCGGTGAACTGTCACCACAACTACGTCGAACGCGAAGAGCACTTCGGCGAACGCGTCTGGTTGACGCGCAAAGGTGCGGTGCGCGCCCGTAAGGGCGAACTCGGCATCATCCCGGGCTCGATGGGCGCGAAGTCCTTCATTGTGCGCGGACTTGGTAATCCGGAATCGTTCGAGTCCTGCTCGCACGGCGCCGGCCGCGCCATGTCGCGCACCGCGGCGAAGGAGCGCTTCACGCTCGAAGACCACATTGCGGCGACCGCCCACGTGGAATGCCGCAAGGACACGGGCGTCATCGACGAAACGCCGATGGCCTACAAGGACATCGACGCCGTCATGGCGGCGCAGGCCGACTTGGTCGAGGTGGTGCACACTTTGCGCCAAATTGTGTGCGTGAAGGGTTGAAGGCAGAGGCGGGGGAGCCCTCGCCTCTGCCTAAGAAACAGGCGTTACGAGGTCTGGTTAGCGGCGCTATCAAAGATGATACAATCCGGAGCGGTAAGACGTGTCAAACGGAACTTGCTGATGGGGCCAAACGAAAAGAAACTGCGAGATATCTACCAACTCTACGCAATCGGTGACTTCGAGAGTGTTATCTCGATGCTCACCGACGACGTCGTGATAAGGTCTTTGGGCGCTCCCAATCGTCTGGATCACGCCGGAGAGTGGCATGGCCACACAGGGGCACGCGCCTACATTCAGGCGCTCGCAGACAATTGGACATTTCCGCAGCGCGATCTGCTTGAGATGTTCCATGAGGGCGACCGCCGCTTCGTCGTGCGCATGACAGTGACCGGCGTGCATCGCCGAACGGGTGCAAGGGCGAGTGTGGAGCGTGTAGATCTGGTGACCATGAGAGACGAAAAATGCGCATCCTATTTCGAGGTCTATGACACGGCGCCGCTTGAACGGGCGTCCAGGCGGCAGTTTCCATGACCGGCGAAAGAACTATGGGACCTAACGAGAAGGTCCTTCGCGAAGCCTGTGCTCACAGCGAGCGCGGAGAGTTCCACCACGTCGTCCTTTTGTTTTCGCCGACGATTCGTTGGCAATCTCCTGGAAAGGCAAACCGTCTGGAAACCGCAGGCGATCGACAGAACATCCATGAAGTCCACGCCTATGCCGCCATCTCGCAGCGTCACTGGACGATGCAAGAAATCCGCGTCCATGAGATTATCGCGCACAACGACACAAGGTTTGCCGTGCAAAGCACGGTCGTTGTCCGGAACAACACAACGGGCCAGGTGGCGCGCGTTGAAAAGATCGATCTCGTCACCATGAAGGACGGCAAGATTTGCGACTATGCCGAGTACCTTGATACAGCGGTCTTGGAGCGCGCCTCCCGCCCGAGGTAAGGGCCGCTTTCGCTGAAATGTCACAGCCGCGCCATGCGCTTTCCAGTGTGCATGGCTGCCATGCCTTGACTTGCCCCCCATCCCCCACGTATTCCCTGACGCAATCGCGAGGCATGGGGCTTCGCGAGGCCCTCAAGCGAGCCAACCGAACTGATGAACACGGCTGTTCTCATTTTCACCGCTGAGCGTCGGCGTGTCGGGTTTCCGATGCCGTGCACGTGCGGTTATTCGGCTCGCGAGGGAGCCATGGATTAGCGCTGCCGTGAAAAGGCTAGCGTGCCGTCCCGCCCCTCCCGAGCCCACTCCGGAGGGGTTTTTGTTTGCCCGCGATTCCTCCGATCCGAGTGTGGACGTTACAGGGCAAGTCGACGGACTGATCCATGTTGAAGACCATGAACACTTATTTCGATCCCGCATCCGACCAGGCAGCGCGCCGTGAAATGCTGAAGCCCTGGATCGACGAAGCACGCGCGCTGTTGCGACTGGCCGCACCGCTCATCGCGATGCAGCTGGCCCTCATCGGCACGCTCACCGCCGACATCATTATGGTCGGCGCGCTCGGCAAAGACGCGCTCGCCGCCACCGCTATCGGTGCGGCGCTCTTCTATCTCTCCTGGCTTATCGGTTACGGCCCGGTGATGGCCGTTTCGCCGGTCGTAGCGCACATCCTGGGTGCGCATCCGAACGACCGCGCACGCACGCGGGCCGCAATTCGCATGGGCCTGTGGGCTGTTGCGTTTCTCTCGCCGACTTTGATGCTTCCGCTCTTCTGGGCGGAGCCGATCCTACTCTTCTTGGGTCAAGACCCGAAGATCGCGGCGATGTCCGCGTTGTGGGTTCATGCCGTGGCGTTCGGCCTGCCGTTCGCGCTCGGCTTCGGTGTGCTTAGAGGCCTCGCGACCGCAATTGATCGCCAGCGCGCGCTGCTTGCGATCTCTGTCGGACAAGTTGGCGTCGTAATCGTCGCCAACTACATGC
>JBKJZU010000254.1:0-6821 GCA_046715015.1 Micropepsaceae bacterium | reverse complement strand
GCATGCACCATTCGAAATGTGCCTCGCCGTCTTGTGAGCGCTGCAGCAGCTTGAAGCCGAGCATGCCGACGTAGAAGGCGACCGACGTCTTCATGTCGAAGACTTGGATCAAGGGCGCCATGCCCGTGGTCTTGATGTGCATCGCTGCCCCCTTTCTGCCCTTTTAATGGCCGTATGCGCTTCGCAAACTAAGGTTTGATCCCGAGTTTCGCTTCGATGGCGGCGATGTCGGGTTTGAGTTTCACCGCTGCAGCGATGTCGGCCTCGCCCGATTTGATGTCTCCCTTACGGATCTTCGCGGCACCGCGTCCGTACAACGCATTCGGGTATTCCGGCCATTTCTCCAAAGCGCGCGCGTAGTCGTCGATCGCGGTCGACCAATCGGAGAGATGAAAATGCACGTTGCCGCGAGCGTTGTAGCCTTCGGTCGCCTCGGACGTTCGCGAGTGTCTGATTGCCAGGTCCGCATCGGCGATCGCGCGCTGGTAGTCGCCTTTGGCAGTGCGTGCGATGCTTCGATGGAGATAAGCTTCGGCATTGCCGGGTTCGAGCTTCAACACGCGATCGAAATCGGCAATGGCGGCGTCAAATTTCGCCGTGGCGAAATAGGATTCGCCGCGATACTTGAGAAAGAGAATGGTGCCAGGCATCAAGCGGATCGCCGCGGTGAAGTCCGCGATCGCACGAGCGTACTCATGCTCGAGCCAATAGATCATCCCGCGATAGCCGTATGCATCGCCGTTTTTCGAGTTCAGCGCTATCGCCTTGCCATAGTCAGCAATGGCCCGCGCGCGATCGCCTTGGAAGCCGTAGGCGTGTGCACGGTTGAAATAGTGGCGCGCCAAGTCAGCGCGCCGTTCATTTCCCGAATCGATCAAAGTCGTGCAACCTTGGATCTGGAGGTCCTGGCCGAAACCTTCCTGCGGCAACGACTTGCCTTCGCACCAAGCGCGCGGATCGCCTATTGCCTGACCGGCCGCGATCCTTGCCTTCGCCTCCTTGGCTTTCTCCAAACCGCCTGCCGCCATACCAAAACCCGGCAGCAGCTCAAGCGCGCGAGTGAAATCGCCGATCGCGCGGTCGTAGTCGCCCTTTTGCGAGTACGCCATGCCGCGCAGCGTCAGAGTGGAGGCTGCGTCGGGCTTGATTTCGAGTGCTTCGGTGAAATCTGCGATCGCGCGCTCGTCGTCGCCCCGCTTGAAATAGAGCAAGGCGCGACGGCGATAGACCTGCATCAATTGTTCGCCGGCGAGCGAACCGGATTCGATGGCGGCGGTGCATGCGGAGATTGTCGCGTCCGCCGAGCCGCTGCTTTCGGCCTCGCACTCCGTTTGCAACGAGACCTCGGGCGTCGTACAGCCGGTTGCGGCGATCGCGGCCGCGAGGGTAACCAAGGCAACGGCTATTTTCATCGGCGCCTCCCGGCCGTTAGATCGCGATCTTCCTTCGGAAGCTTGAGTCCTTTCGGGCTTAGTGCTGGCTCTTTGGCATCTTGACGGTGAAGCCGTCGAGGGCGTCCGTCACTTTGATTTGGCAGGAGAGGCGGCTGTTCGTCTCGACGCCTTCGGCGAAGTCGAGCATCGTCTTTTCCATTTCCTGCATCGGCTCGATCTTCGGCAGCCACGACTGCTCCACGTAGACGTGGCAGGTGGCGCAGGCGCAGGCGCCGCCGCAGTCGGCGTCGATGCCGGGAATCAGGTTCTTCACCGCCCCTTCCATGACGGACATGCCGGTCTTCACGTCGACGACGTGCTCTTTGCCGTTGTGCTCGATGTACTTGATCTTCGCCATTGGGTGTCCGGAGTTCGATGCTCTAAACGCGGTTCTTAGGCCATGTCTTTCATAGGTATGGTCTTGTCCGCAAGACGCTCGGGCGCGACCTTGGCGCGCGCAGCGATGAGGCGCCGGCCCATCATGTATTCGGGGGCGGCGTTCACGGCCTCCACTGCCGCTACGACACCGTCGCGCAGGCGGAAGGCGGCGAACGAGCGGCTGGCCGGGTCGCCGCGCAGAACGATGCGGTCGGCCGGATCGCCGAGGCCTGCGATTTGGAGTTTTAGGTCGTATTGGTCGGACCAGAACCAGGGGACCTCGTTGTACGGCTTCGCCTTGCCGCGAATGGCGAGTGCGGCGTGCTTTGCCTGGTCGATGGCGTTTTGAACGGATTCGAGCCTGACGCGGCCCGACGTCGCGTGGCTGCAGGGCAAGTTCGCGCAATCGCCGATCGCGTAGATCGCGGGGTCCTCGGTCTGCGCGTGCTCATCGACGACGATGCCATTGTCGATCTTCAAACCTGCCTCGGCGCCAAGTTCCACGTTCGGGACAATGCCGATGCCGATGAGCACGAAATCAACGTCGATCGGGCCACCCGATGTCTTGATGGTAAGTGCGTCGCCGTTCTTCTCGATCGCTTCGAGTTTCGTGTTGCAGCGGATGTCGACGCCGGCCTTGCGGTGAGCGTCTTCGTAGAACGCGGAAAGTTCGGCGCAAGCGGCGCGCGCCATAACGCGGGGCAACGCTTCGAGGACCGTGACCCTGAGCTTGCGTTTGGCAGCCACTGCCGCAACCTCAAGCCCGATGTAACCGGCGCCGATGATTGCGACGCGATTGTCGGCCTTCAGTTTGTCTTGCAGCAACTCCACGTCGGCGATGCCGCGCAGGTAATAGCAGCCCGGCAAGTCGGCGCCCGGGAGCGGCAGCTTGCGCACGCGCGAACCCGTCGTGATCGCCAAGGTCGTGTAGGGCAGTTCCTTGCCGTTCGCGAGCTTCACCGTCTTGCGCGCGCGGTCGATGGCGGTGGCGCGCGTGCTCAGGTGGAGCGCAACTTTCGCTTCCGTGTAAAATTCGTCCGGCTTGATGAACAGGCGCTCGCGTGCGAGTTCGCCCGCCAGGAACGCTTTCGACAGAGGCGGGCGCTGGTAGGGGATGTAAGGCTCGTCGCCGACCAGCGCGATGCCGCCTTCGAACCCATCTAGTCGCAGGCTTGCGATCAGCTGGCTTGCCGCTTGTCCGGCGCCGACGATGAGGACCGATTCGGTCATGAAACCTGCACGTCTGACGCCCGTTGAAACCGCTGTCCGGTAGCACGGGCCAAGCCCCCGCATCAACCGCGCAAATCGGGCGTTTTCGAATGACGCGCGGCGGCATTGAGTTGGCCCATGGCCACGGGTAGAAGGGCCCTCATGCGCGTCAGTCCAGCCTCCTCCGGCATCGACAGTTTCTATCGTTCGTTCGAACTCAAGGCCGAGGCCGATACGGCGACGCTCGGGCGTGAAATCGCGCGACATCTGGCGGCCGGCGATACGGTCACGCTCTCAGGGCCTTTGGGATCGGGCAAGACGGTGCTCGCGCGCGCCGTGGTGCGCACGTTCTTGGCCCGGGAAGAGGTGCCGAGCCCGACATTTACGTTGGTGCAGACGTACGAGACACAGAACTTCACCATTGCGCATGTCGATCTCTACCGGGTGAAAGCGCAAAGCGAGTTGCGCGAGCTTGGGCTCGACGAGGCGTTGGAGCGCGGTGTGCTTCTGATCGAATGGCCGGATCGGATGGGTTTGCAGCTGTCGGGCGACCGGCTCGACATCATGTTCGAGGCGGTCGACGGCGAGTCGCGGCTGATGAAACTCGTCGGCCGCGGCTCGTGGTCCGTGCGGCTGAAGACGTTGCGCTTGCCGGGAGCCGAGTGATGTCGCGACCCGAGCAGATGGGAGCATTCATCAAGACCGCCGGATGGGGCGGGGCGGAGTTGCATCCGCTTGCAGGCGATGCATCCACGCGGCGCTATGTGCGGCTGGCCCGGCGCGGCGTGACCGCGATGCTGATGGACCAGCCGCGCGGGACGGAGACCGCCGCGTGCCCGCCGGATGCGAGCGACGCGGAACGGCGCAAGCTCGGTTACAATGCGATGGCGCGGCTTGCGGGGCCCGACTGCCGGCCGTTTGCGGCGTTGAGTTCGTTTCTGCGCGGCCACGGTTTGAGCGCGCCGGAGATTTTGGCGCACGATTACGACGCGGGGTTTCTGTTGATCGAAGATTTCGGCGATGGGCGGTTTGCCGATCTGATGGCCGGGGGCAAGGCCGAGCACCCGTTCTATGAAGCGGCGATCGACGTGCTTGCAGATTTTCATCGCGTCGCGGCGCCGAAGACGTTGGCGGTGCCGGGTGCGGGCGCGGTTCATTTGCTCGGCTACGATCCGGTCGCGATGGAGGCGGAAGTTCTGCTGCTGGCGGAGTGGTTCTATCCGGCGGCGGCGGGCAAACCGATTTCAGATGCCGCGCGCGACGAGTTCGTTGCGGCGTGGCGTCAGGCACTTGGCCAGCTGCGTACAGCGTCGCCGGTCGTGGTCTTGCGCGACTATCACGCGGAAAATCTGATGTGGCTGGATGACCGGCAAGGTGTTGCGCGGGCAGGGCTGCTCGACTTTCAAGACGCGCTTGCGGGGTCGCCCGCGTACGACCTGATCTCGCTCACCGAAGATGCGCGGCGCGACGTGAGCGTCGATCTCGCGAAGGCGATGACGGACCGATACATCCAGCTGCGTCGGCGCGCAGACGCCCAGTTCGACGAAGAGGCGTTCCGGTTTGCAGCGGCGTTGCTGGCCGCGCAGCGCAACACGAAGATCGTCGGCATCTTTTCGCGGCTTTGGAAGCGCGACGGCAAACCGCGCTACACGCAGTATTTGCCGCGCATGTGGGGCTATTTGGATCGCGACTTGAGTCATCCGGCGTTGGCGCAACTGAAGGCGTGGTTCGACAGGCACATTCCCCGCGCGTGGCGCGGCGAATTGGGGACCTGAGATGGCATTTCATCCCACGCGCGGCATGGTGTTGGCGGCAGGGCTTGGCACGCGGATGCGGCCACTGACGAACGACTTGCCGAAGGCGCTTGTCGAGGTGGCTGGTCGCACGCTGCTCGATCACGCAATCGACCGCTTCGTGGCGGCGGGCGTCAAGATGGTCGTCGTCAACGTGCACTACAAAGGCGAGATGATCATCGCGCATCTGAAAGACCGAAAGGACGTCGAGATCCGCATTCAGGACGAGCGTGACAAGTTGCTCGATACCGGCGGTGCGTTGAAGCGCGCGCTGCCGCAGTTCGGCGGCGAGCCTGTGTTCACTTACAACAGCGACTCGATTTGGCTTGAGAGTTTGGGGTCGAACTTGGGCCGCATGGCTGCGATGTGGGACGATGCGGCAATGGATTGCCTGATGCTGATGGCGCCGACGTTCAGCTCGATCGGCCTCGAGGGCAAGGGCGACTTTACCATGGATTCTACGGGTAAGCTGAAGCGGCGCGAGGCGCAGCGCGTGGCGCCGTTCGCGTGGCCGGGCGTGCAGATCATTCATCCGCGGTTGATCGCGCGCGGGCCCGATGGTCCGTTCTCGACGAACTGGCTTTGGGACATGGCGATCGCGCAGGAGCGCTTGTTCGGTATCCGGCTTGACGGAAAATGGATGCATATCGGAACGCCCGAGGCGAAGGCGGAAGCGGACGCATTTATGACCGTGCGCCATCACGCGCCATAGCTCGGGCCATGCGCCGGATCAACCTCTTCACGATCCCGCCAGGCGCAGCCTTTGCCGACGAACTTGCCCGCGGGGTGCTTGCGCGCTTTTCCTCCGACGATCCGTTCGCGCTGTCGCAGGCGTTGATCCTGCTGCCGACGCGGCGCGCGATCCGCACGCTGGGCGAGGCGTTTGCGCGGGTTGCGCCTCAACAGGTTTCGGTGTTGCCGCGTATGCGCGCGCTTGGCGATTTCGACGACGCCCCGTCGCTGCTTGAAGATGATGCGGACGATGCTGTGCGCGAGCTTGGCATTGATCTGCCGCCGCCACTGTCGCCATTCCGGCGGGAACTGTTGCTTGCGAAATTGATCCAGCAGTGGTCGCTCAGATTAGCGGAGCAGGAAGACGCGCGGACGCTCGGCGCGACGACACCCGCGCATGCGCTGAAACTGGCGCGCGACTTGGCGCAGCTGCTCGATCAAGCGACGGCCGAGGGGTTGGCGTGGGAGCGGCTGCAGACGCTCGTGCCGCACGAGTTGTCGCGGCATTGGGAGAAGACGCTTCAGTTCCTCTCCATCCTGACGAAGGAATGGCCGGCGATTCTCGAGGGTGAGAAGGCGTCCGACCCGGCCACGCATCGCGACGCGGCTTTGCGGCAAGCGGCGGCGCGGTGGCGCGAGGTGCCACCCGGCTTTCCGGTGATCGCCGCCGGTTCGACGGGCAGCGTGCCCGCGACGGCGGAGTTGCTGCGTACGATAGCGTACACGCCGAACGGCGCCGTGGTGTTGCCCGGCATCGACCTCGAGCTTGATCGCGAGACTTGGGAGGTAACGGAGGCGGGGCATCCGCAACACGGCATGCGCCAGTTGCTTTCCAAGATGGATGCGACGCGCGGCGACGTGGAGGCATGGACGGATCGCGCGCCGCATCGGGCGCGCGTGCGCTTGCTGGCGGAGGCTTTGCGGCCGGCCGCAAAGACGCCCGCATGGCGCGATCTCGTGGAAGAGCGGCGCGGCGAAGTCGGGGAGGGCTTGCGCGGGCTTTCGATTGCGGTCGCGCGGACGCCTTCCGAAGAAGCGTTGGTCATTGCATTGGCTTTGCGGGAAGCAATTGAAACTCCGGCCAAGACCGCTGCATTGGTGACGCCGGATCGGACACTTGCGCGGCGCGTGGCGGGGGAGTTGAAGCGCTGGGGGATTGCGATCGACGACTCGGCGGGGGTGCCGCTGTCGAACACGATCCCTGGGCGGTTCCTGTCGTTGATCGCCGATGCCGCCGCGCAAGAGTTTGCGCCTGTGCAACTGCTCGCATTGTTGA
>JBKJZU010000253.1:0-5577 GCA_046715015.1 Micropepsaceae bacterium | reverse complement strand
GTGCAAAACAAAACGCACCGCCACTACGGCGAGGAAGAGGTCGAAGCGCTTCTGACCGTGGCGACCGTGCTCGCCGAACTCGTGGTCTCCGGCTCGCTCGTCGACCTCGCCGAAATCGACATCGGTCCAAAGCACGACCGCCCCTGGCGCGGCCAGGGCGTCTCGTTCTGTGAAGGCATCGCGATGGGCCGTGCGGTCCTCCACGAACCGCGCGTAAAAGTCGAAAAGCTGATCGCCGACGACGTGATTGCGGAGCGCGACCGGTTGGACAGCGCGATCATCGACCTGCGCACGTCGATCGACGCCATGCTGTCGACCGACGACACGGCGATCGCGGGCGAATCGCGCGAGGTGCTTGAGGCCTACCGCATGTTCGCCCACGATCGCGGTTGGACGAACCGCCTGCGCGAAGCGGTGATGTCAGGCTTAACCGCCGAAGGCGCGGCCGAGCGTGTGCAAAACGACACCCGCGCGCGCATGGCCCGCCAAACCGACCCGCTGGTGCGCGAGCGCCTGCACGATCTCGACGACCTGGCGAACCGCCTGCTGCGCCATTTGACGGGCAAGGCCGACACCTCGGCGCATGAGGCGTTGCCCGCCGACACGTTGCTTTTCGCCCGCACGATGGGGCCCGCCGAGTTACTCGACTACGATCGCACGAAGCTGCGCGGTCTCATTCTTGAGGAAGGCTCGCCCACAAGCCATGTCGCGATCGTCGCCCGTGCGCTCGATATCCCGTTGATCGGCCGAATCGAGGGCATTCTCGATCAGATCGAATCCGGCGACTGGGTTATCGCCGACGGCGACACGGCCGAGGTTCACCTGCGCCCCGCGCACGACGTCCGCGAAGCATACCGCCATAAGCTCGCGCTCCGCGCCCAGCGACAGGCGGCCTACGCTGCGATGCGCTTGCTGCCGGCCATCACGAAAGACGGCGAGCGTGTGAAGCTTCTGATGAATGCAGGACTGCTCGCCGATCTACCGCACCTCGACGAGGCAGGCGCGGAGGGCATCGGGCTCTTCCGCACCGAACTTCAGTTCATGATCTCGCACGAAATGCCGCGCTTGAAGCAGCTCGTCGATCTCTATTCCGCGGTGCTCGACGGCGCGGCAGGTCGCCCGGTCGTGTTCCGCACGCTCGATCTCGGCGGCGACAAAGTGCTGCCTTACGCGCGGCCTCTGGTGGAGGAAAACCCGGCGATGGGCTGGCGCGCGATCCGCATGACGCTCGATCGCCCGGCACTGCTGCGCTACCAAATCCGCGCGCTTCTGAAGGCCGGGGCAGGGCGCGACATCGACCTCATGTTTCCCATGGTGGCCGAGGTCGCCGAATTTCGCGCTGCACGCAAACTTGTCGACCGCGAACTCGAACGCCTCGCCCGTACCGGCGAAACCCCGCCGCGCAAAGTCCGCGTCGGCAGCATGCTGGAAGTCCCGGCGCTCGCGTTCCAAATGCCGGCACTGTTGAGCGCCGCCGACTTCATTTCGATCGGCTCGAACGACCTGATGCAGTTCCTGTTCGCAAGCGACCGTGGCAACCCGCGGCTCGGCGGGCGATACGACCTGCTCAGCCCGCCTATGCTTAATTTCCTGAAAGGAATTTCCGACGCCGCCCGCGCCCGCGGGGTTCCGGTGACGCTGTGCGGCGAGATGGCGGGCCGCCCGTTGGAGGCCATGGCCTTGATCGGCCTTGGTTTCCGCTCGCTTTCCATGGTCCCGGCGTCGATCGGCCCGGTGAAGCAGATGCTGCTCAGCTTGAATTTCGGCCACCTCTCATCGCTAATGGCAGGCCTCCAGGCCAGCACCGATCACTCGCTTCGGGAGCAGTTGAAGCAATTTGCAATCAACGAGCGCGTGCCGATTTAGCCAACCGGCGTTTGCTCGCACACGCACGTTTTGCAATATTTAACTGACAAAGTTGTAGAGTGGCGGTGCCGAAGCCCATGGTCTTCGCGCATCGACAAACAAAAACGGTTGAATGGGTGTTGGGTATGAGCGACGTGTCGCAAACGTTGCCTGCGGAAGAACGCAGAGAGCGCCGTCGCCTGCATTTGCGCGAAGTTGTCGAGCAGCCGTCGCAGGATATTGAAACCACGCACCCTGAAGCGCCGCTATTCAGCGTCGGCGAAACGCTTCGCGCGGCGCGCGAGCACCGCGGTCAAGACGCGGCCACCGTCGCAATGATGCTCAAGATGCGCCGCGAACAACTTGAAGCCGTCGAGACCGGCGACCTCTCAAAGCTTCCGGGCCGAACCTATGCCGTTGGCTTCGTGCGCGCCTACGCGCGCCACCTTGGCCTCGATGCCGAAGCGTTGGTGCAGCAGTTCAAGGACGAAACGGCCGAGCAAGAGGCGGCAAAGCCCGTCAACCTCGTGTTCCCGGTCGCGCAGGAAGAATACCGCGGACCGCGCAGTTCCATGTTGGCGGTGGCCCTGCTGATCGCGATGGGAATCTACGGCATCACCTACGTGACGATGCCAAGCCGCAAAGCGGTTGCCACCGCCGCGCAAACCGAACAGACCTCCGTGGTCGTCGAAGCGGCCGAGCCGCCGAAACCACCCGTCGCGCCGGTAACCGCGCCCGATTCGATGCAAGCTCCCGTCGAAGTTGCCGTAAACTTCGTCGCCGGCGGACAACCACTGCCCGAACACAAACTTCCCGAGGCCCCGGCGCTCGAGCCGGTGGCGCCGCCTGCGGCCTTCACGGTTGCGCAAATGGGAACGACCGAACAAACGCCGCCGGTCGAAGCAAACACCCGACTCATCTTGAAGGCGGTCGAACCGACGTATGTGCAAGTGCGCGACGCGCAACTGCCGCGCTCGAAATCGGTCCTCGTCGCGCGCGTGTTCAACGTCGGCGAATCATATGCGGTGCCGAATCGCACTGGACTGACGATGCAGACGGGCAACGCCGGCGGGCTTCAAGTTGAAGTAGACGGTCGTTCGCTTGGCGTCCTTGGTAAGAGCGGCGAAGTGATCACACGTATCCCGCTCGATCCCTCATATTTCCTAGAGCGTATGGCCGCCTCGCAATAATTGCGCGGATCGGTGCTTGACCCTTAGGGCTCAGGCGAACACCCTCGGTAGATCAAAGTGATTCGCGAAGGGACCGCGGTTCACTGGGGCATTTTGAGTCGAGGGGCTCATGACACATCCAGAAAACAACGCCGCCGAAATGAATCTTGCGCCGAAGCCGCGCGCAGGCCGACCACGTAGCGCCGAGTCGCGCCGCGCGATCATTCAATCGGCAATGCATATTCTTCAAAACGACGGCTATGCCGCTCTAAATATTGAAGCAATTGCCGCCAGGGCAGGTGTTTCGAAGCAAACGATCTACCGTTGGTGGCCGTCCGCCGCCTTCATCGTGCTCGAGGCGCTGACCGCCGACATGCCGCCGCAAGAAACGATTGCGCCGGACACAGGCTCGCTCAAGGGCGATCTGCTAGACCTCGTGCGCTCGACCGTGCGTGCTCTGGCCCAACGTCGTGGCCCTGTGTTTAAGGCACTTATCGCCGAAGCCCAGGCCGATACCCGCTTTGCCGAAGCATTCCGCACCTCGCTGATGGAAGCGCATCGCGAAATCGTGCGCTCAATCGTTTCCCGCGCGCAGTTGCGCGGCGAAACCGCATTTGAATCCGACAAAGAGATTGTTGCCGACATCGTTTACGGCCCGATGCTCTACCGGCTTCTGAACGGTCACGCGGAACTGGATGAGACGTTTGCCTTCGGTCTCGTCGACGCGGCCGTCGCGGCAGTCAAATACCGTGAGACCGGTACCACGCGCCGTGCCGCGGAAGCCGCGGAATAACCGCCGCTCTTTGAAAAACGCTAGCTCAGCCGTGCGCGCCCTCACTGGTGCGCGCGGTTTTCACGTTGTTGCCGCTCCGTGAACAGCTCGGGAATCCGTCAAATGAAACGCCTGGCCGCCGTCCTTGCGCTCACCTCGCTGACCGCGTGTTCCTATTTCGGCTCAAGCGCCAATAACGAACAGGCAGTCGTCACCGCTGTCCCACCGGCCGAGACCCAGCTCGCCGCCGCCGACATGCACGTCGAGACGCCAGCGGACGAACAACCGGCCGAGGCCACCACCGGCACGAAATCCATCGCGCCGCTGATGCCGCAGTCGAAGCTCGCGATAGCCGACGCGTGGGCCATGACCACGCCGCGGGGCCTAAAGGTCGCTGCCGGATATTTCACCGTCGCAAACAACGGCGTCGAAAACGACCGCCTGATCTCAGTATCGACACCGCGCGCCGCGCGGGTGGAGATTCGTGCGATCACACAAGAAAGCGGCGTCGCGAAGATGCGGCGGGTTCCAGCCGTCGAAGTTCCGACGGGCGGCTCGGCGACGCTGGGCGAACGCGGCCCGCACATCATGTTCATCGACGTCGACACGCCGTTCACCGAAGGCGAAACGATCCCGGTCATGCTGACGTTCGAAAAGGCAGGCACGATCGAAGTGACGATGCGCGTCAAAAGCGGCAGCAAAGTCATCGCCGGACGCTGACCCGTTTCTGCGGGATCCCAGCCGACGGTTGACCTAGCGCCGCTTTTCAGGCCGAGCTTACGGCGTCCGCGAAGGTCTGAGCGAGAGCGCCGATGTCCATCACCCTACCGCCCGTGCGCCCGATCAGCCTCGCTGACGTCGAGGCTGCACGCGCGCGAATTGCCGGCACGATCGTACGAACGCCGGTCGTGAAGTTGGACTTAGGTTCCAATCGCCCCGACATCCGCCTGAAACTCGAGAACTTGCAGCCGATCAACGCGTACAAGCTGCGCGGCGCGGCGAATGCCGTCGCGATGCTGACCGGTCCCGAGCGCGAGCGCGGCGTTTGGACGGTGAGCGCAGGCAACGCGGGGCAGGGCGTGGCCTATGCCGCGCGCGCCGCGGGCGTCGCGTGCACTGTCGTTGCGATTGAAACCGCCCCGCAAGCCAAGATCGACCGGATGCGGGCGCTCGGCGCGAATTTGGTTCTCGTACCCTACGACGTCGCCTGGAAGGCGGTGGAGACGCACAGGTTCGACGGCATGGCAGGAACGTTTATTCATCCCTTCGACGACCACAACTTCATCGCCGGCCACGCGACGCTCGCGCTCGAAATCCTGGAGGATGCGCCGGACACAGCAGCAGTCGTTTGTGGCATCGGCGGCGGCGGGCTGATCACAGCGGTCGGCAGCGTCATGCGCGCGAAGAAACCGTCGATCAAAGTGTGGGGTGCGGAACCCGAGACCGCCGCCCCCTTCGCTCTGTCCCTGAAAGAGGGAAAGCCGTGCGCGTTCCCCGAGTGGCAAGCTTCGTTCGTCGACGGCGCCGGCGGACGCAGCGTCTTCCCGCGAATGTGGCAGCGCATGACCCCGGTGGTCGACGGTGCGATTGTCGTCACGCTCGAAGAAACGCGAAAAGCGATGCGCTTGATGGCGGAGAAGGCACGGGTCATCGCCGAGGGCGCGGGTGCGTTGCCGCTCGCTGCAGCGCTCACCGGCAAGGTGGGCCGCGGTCCCATCGTCTGCGTCGTCTCCGGCGGCAATCTCGACCTAAAGAAGTTCGCCGAGTTGATCGAGGTGTGACGGCATGAGT
>JBKJZU010000252.1:0-3542 GCA_046715015.1 Micropepsaceae bacterium | reverse complement strand
GAGCGCAACGTGATGGCCGCGCAATGTCACGGGTTCAGGCCAAGGCATTTGTGCGCTCTCCGAATGCGGCTAAGGTCGATGAGGTAGGATAGAAACTGCGCAACGACCGGCGCGCAAGGAGTTTTCTAGGATGACCCGCACCTGTTCGCTGCTCTCTATTTTCTACTCTCTATTTTCTATTTCCTTGGCTGCCGCGGAGCCCGTGACCCTGCAGCCTACCGAAGGTGACTTCATCGCCCGCGACTTCGCGTTTGCCTCGGGCGAGAAGCTGGCCGAGCTTCGCTTGCACTACACGACGCTCGGCAGGCCTCAGCGCGATGCGGCAGGCCGCGTCACGAACGCCGTCATGATCCTTCATGGCACGGGTGGAGACGGGAAGCAGTTCTTTCGTCCGCAATTCGCCGACGTCTTGTTTGCACCCGGCGGTCTGCTCGATCCCGCGAAATACTACATCATCCTGCCCGATGGCATCGGTCACGGAAAATCGTCGAAGCCGAGCCACGGCCTGCACGCGCGCTTCCCGCACTATGACTACGACGACATGGTCAAGGCGCACCACGCGTTGCTGACCCGGGGCCTGAACGTCGATCACCTTCGTGCGATCATCGGCACCTCGATGGGGTGCATGCACGCGTTCGCTTGGGGCGAGACCTATGCCGATTTCACGGACGCGATGCTGCCGCTCGCGTGCCTGCCGGCCGAAATCGCCGGCCGCAATCGCATGTGGCGTAAACTCGCGATGGACGCGATCACCGAGGACCCGGACTGGAAAAAGGGCGAATACAAGAGCCAGCCCGTTCGCGCGCTCCGCACCGCCGCCTCGCTGCTGCTCGTCGCGGGCAGCGCACCGATCAATTGGCAGCTGACCTATCCAACGCGCGACGCCGCCGACAAATACGCGACCGAGACCGTCGCCCGTAACATCGCAAACCTCGACGCCAACGACCTGCTCTATCAGATTGCTGCTTCGCGAAACTACAATCCCGCGCCGAAATTGGACACGATCACCGCCCGCGTCATCTGGATCAACTCGGCCGACGACTTCATCAACCCGCCGGAACTTGCTATCGCCGAGCGCGAAGCAAAGCGCCTGAAGAACGGTAAGTTCGTCCTTTTGCCCGCGACCGAACAGACGCGCGGCCACGGCACGCACACCTGGGCCGCCATCTGGAAGCAGCACCTAGCCGCGTTGCTTCGCGAATAAGAAAAAGCCGCCACCTACACTCAAGCGGGCGGCGGCTTTCACGTAGTGGCCCTTACATACCGAAAGTCAGGCTGACGATGGCGCTGTGATTTTCACTGTCGACATCGGCAGTCGCCGAGTTGGGCGCGTAGATTGAGCCGACCGTGACGTCCGGTCCCGCAAAGTAGCGATAGCCGACGCCAAGCTTGATGTTCGGCGAGACATCGAAATTGATGCCGGCGCCGAGTTGCCAGGCAAAGCCGCTGTCGGAGAAGCTGAACGGTCCCGACAGGCTCGTACCGAGATAGTTCCCGTCAAGCTCCGTTTCGGCCCAGCCGACGCCGCCGCCGATGTACGGCGATATGCCGCCGAGCTCGAAGTCGTACCAGATGTTCGCCATGACGGAGAACGTCGAGTGGTCGATGTCGAGCGCACCGGTCGACACGCCTGTCGGCGTCCCGGTGTTGCTTTGCCATACGCCGTCGACTTGGTTCTCGCGATAGGCGACTTCCACTTCCGCCCTGAGCCCGTTCATGAATTGGTTCAAGCTCATGCCGACTGCGCCCCCGACGATGAAGCCGCTGTCGCCGTCGGTTGCCCAAGTCAGAGTATCAGCCGAAGATGTCGGTGCCGTAGCGACGGAGAACGAGTGGTCCTTCACCCAATTTGCGCCGCCGAAAACACCGACGTACCAGTTGCCCGCAGCGTTCGCCGGCGTCGCCAGAGACAAAGCAACGATGGCGCTTGATGCAAGTAGTGTCAGTTTAGTTTTCATGCATATCTCCTCAAAGGCGCTTCCTGCCCCCCCACCGTGAAGAGCCTGAATGCGCAGTTAACCTTTTCGCAAAACATGCTTGCGAATCGGTTAAGGCTCGACACGCAAGTCAACCGCCAATTCATTGGGTTTCCGGGGCAAGCATTGCCGACGTCCACGGTGCGACGCCGTTGAAGCCCAAGAACGCATCCATGAGCAGCGGGTTCGGGGTCCCTTGCAATTGGTCGATCATCGCGTTGCGCCGAAGCTCCTCCGTGTCCGGCGGATCGAGCTTCAGCCAGGCGAGCAGAAGCCCTTTCTCGTTGACAGCATTCTCGAGCGGAAGCCCGTACACGAAGTGCATATAGATGAGCGAACGCGCCAAATCGCCCTTCACCTCGTCGCGCGGTTCGACGACGGCGGTGCGTCCCGAGCTGCGCTCGTAACTCGGGCAAAACGCGGCGAACCTGCGCGGCGTTGCGTCGTCGACCGGACCAAAGCGCAGCTTCGAACGGCTGGAGTTCACCCGCAGGTATGCCGGCCACAAATTCTGCATGTCCGCCATCGCGCGCTGCACGCGCGTCGCGGAACACGTCCGGTTCGTGCAACCTGGCTCGGTCTCCGCAATGCTGTCCGCCGGGTACGCATGCTCGATCGACAACGCTTGGGAGAACGCCTCGCGCCGCTTCCCGTCGAACGAAACACCGCAATAAAGCTCGATTCCGCCCTCCGGATAGAGTTTTTTCCAAAACACGCGCCGCGCGTCGTCATAGGTTTGATAGGTGCGTTGCCCACCTTGCGGCCACGGCAACTCGGCCAGGCGCTCCCACGCCTGCGCGTCCGTCGTGGCGAACGACGGCGCCAAATCGCGCGGCAGGAAGTTGCTTTCCCTCGATGTCTCGCAAGCGGCGAGAAGAAACGCGAAAGCGATGCAAGCAAATGCGCGGAAAAACGACGCCATTGGACCCCTCCAACGAATCACTGAACGAGAAGGAGTCTAAGTGCCGGTCCATGCACACCTGTCTTGATTTGTGGCGGCCCGACCGTGCATCTTCATGACACGCAACGTACCGTTTTAAGGGTCTGCCAATGTTTGATTTGTTTCTGAAACACCCGCGCGCAGTGGGCGAGACCTACCTCGAACACATGGGTGTGGCGCTAAGCTATGGCGTGCCGCTGCTCGCTGCGGGTTTGGCCTGCGTCGTTCACGCGATCGTGCCCGCGTTCTTCGAACGCACCGGCAGCCGCTCCATCGTCAACCTGCACAGCCGTCTGATCGCCAGCCGCCGCCGCGTCGGCGACAGCGACGCCGTCGACTACGCGATTTAGCCGCGCGCCGCGGCAATCGTCGCAATCGCCAGGCAGTCCGTCGAACTGATCAGCGGCACCGCAACGT
This sequence comes from Micropepsaceae bacterium, assembly GCA_046715015.1. Lineage (GTDB taxonomy): Bacteria > Pseudomonadota > Alphaproteobacteria > Micropepsales > Micropepsaceae > SZUA-430. Next base: position 209 of record JBKJZU010000252.1, on the reverse strand, counting down.
CGCCGTCGTTCAACGCCAGCGGAACTTCCGTGCAGCCGGCGACGATGACCTCTGCACCGTTCGCGATCAACGCGTTAGCGACGGCGCGCATCTCGGCTCTCACCGCTTCGCCTATGTCCCCTTGCTTGATGCGCGAAAGCGCGTCCATGAACCGCGCGCGCAGTTCGGCGTTCGGTAGAACCACGTCCACGCCATGCGCAGCGAACGCA
>JBKJZU010000251.1:0-7034 GCA_046715015.1 Micropepsaceae bacterium | reverse complement strand
CGGCCAAACCCTTCGACAGTGCGTCCGCCCATTCGAGGCGCTTCCAAATCGCATCCGCGCTGATCCAATGGTCTTCGGTGTCCGGCCAACCGTCTGGCGCTGAGGCCCAAAAGGGCCGCTGCCCCATGCGGTCCAGCAAAGCCACCAGCTTCTGACCGTCCAACTTCGGTGCACCCAAAGCACGGACCGTGGAGATCAGCAGTTCTTCCGGCGGTTTGAACTTCCGCGGCTGCGGCGCCCACGCCTCCGGCGCATCGACGATGGCGGCTGCCGTCGCCGCCAAGTCGCCGTTGCTGGCGCGAAACGCGCGGGCGATCGCCGCGACGGCGCTCGGCGGCGGCGTGTCAGAAATGAAGTGACGCGCAAGCTTTGTTGCCAAATGCTCAGCCGTCGCCGGATGCGCCGCCAAGTCGCGCAACGCGGTCTCGCCTTGCGCTTCGCCTTGTTGGGTATAAGTCTTGCCCAAAAGAGCGTGCGCACCCGGCTCGTGCGCAGCGCCGAGAAAGCGAAACTTCCCCGGCGTGCCGTTCGACTGATTGGGACCATAGTAACCCCAACCGGTGATGATCTTGGCCAACGACGTCACGTCGGCCTGCGTGTAGCCGCCCCGAACACCGAGCGTATGCAGTTCCAAAACCTCACGCGCGAGATTTTCGTTCAAGCCCTTCATCAGGTTCCGCAGATATTCCGGAAGGATCCCGGGGTTCTTGGCGAGATACGAGTTGGGACCGATCGAAATGTAGTTGTCGAGATAGAGCAGCATCGCCGCGTGGCGGCATGAAGCGAGCAGCATGTCGGCGAAGTTGCCGCAGACATGCGGTCTGATCGCATCACGTTCGAACACCGGCGCCAACATGATCACCGAAGGCTTGGCGGCCGACACCGTGAAGTGATTGCTCCAGAATCTAACCAACCGTTCGAAGAACGGCCGCTCACTTGTCTCCGCGACCGCAATGCGCGCGCCAACGGCCGCGGTATAGCCGGGACCGAATGCCTTGACGTAAGCTTGCTCAATGCCGAGCCGGTTGCCGCCGCCGCTGCCCTGCATGGCAGCACCGGGAGCCGCGGGACTCATGCGCGGCACCCCTTCGCCGCCGGGCCCGACACCAATATCCGTGAGCCACTTCGCGAAGGCCGTCGTGGCCGCTTCGGTCGACGGCAACACCGACAACGGCGCCGGCAGCGCCGTCTCGGCTCGTAGCTGCGCCTTAAGCCACCCGCGTGGGTCGCCCGAAATCGCCTTCAGATCCTGATTGCGCGCGCCAAGCCCGAACCGGTTCGCGGCAATGGCGGCTTGAACAAGGCTCATGCTTTCCCCATCCGGCGCATTGTTCCTCGAACATTATACACGGGGCCGGGCGAAAGCGCTCACCGGCAATCGCCGCGAAAACCCGGACGTTCGCGCGCCGCAACAAGATCAAAGCTCCTTCTCGGCAAGGCTCCTGAAATCGTCCGGCACGGAGCGCACGGCACCGCGCGCGCCCTCCGCATAGCCGATCACGTCCCACCCGAAGCGATCGCGGATCGAATCGATGGCACGATCGGCACGCGTGAGTGCCAACCCCTTGCGCGTGCCGGGACGGCGGCCATCGTCGCGAAGCCCGTACGACAGTTCCAACTGCAAACTGCAATGGCCGAGATGCGACGCGGAGATCGCCAAGAGCGAGATCGTCTTCTCTTCGGGATGATCGCGTAACACGCCGCGAACCAAGTCGACGGCGATTTCCGTCAGCGCCGCCGTGCCGAGAATTGGCGCAGGCAGCGTGATCGCGCGCGTGACAGACCGCATGTCGGCAAAGCGAACGCGCACGGTTATGGTCCGGCCTGGACGATCCTTCGCGCGCAGTCGCTTGCCGATGCGCTCCGCAAGATGATACAGCACCGGCCTGAAAACGCTCTCCACGGCGGGCTTCGCGCCCAGCGCCGATTGCGCGCCCGCTGAATGCGCACGTCGGCGTATTTGAATCTCGCGCGCGTCACGATTCCAGCTAAGTGCGCTCAGCTTTCGACCGACGGCACGGCCCAGAAGGCGTTCCATGGTGGTGGAAGAATTCTCCGCCAACTGCCCGATCGTCTGGATGCCGGCTTGTGTGAGCCGCGCTTTCGTCGCGGGACCTACACCCCACATCAACTCGACCGGGAGACTGTGCAGAAATTCCAGTTCGACAGCCGGATCGACAATCACGAGACCATCCGGCTTGGCGACCTGTGACGCGATCTTGGCTAGATGCTTCGTGCGCGCGACACCAATTGAAATCGGTAGGCCGAGTTCAGTGCGCACGCGCGTGCGCACGGCCTTCGCGATTTCGCCGGGCGCGCCGAAAAGAAGCGCCGAGGCAGCAACATCCGCGAATGCTTCGTCGATCGAAATCCGCTCGATGTCCGGTGTGTAGTCGCTCAGGACGCCGATCGCTGCGTCGCCCAGTCGCTGGTACTCGCTGAAGTGGCCGCCGACAAAGATGATGTCAGGACAGAGTTCGCGAGCCCGTCGGCCGGGCATACCGTCGCGGACACCAAAGGCTCGCGCTTCGTACGACGCCGCGAGCACGACACCCCCGCCGACCGCGATCGGCTTGCCGCGCAGTTCGGGATGCAAAAGTTGCTCTACCGAAGCGTAGAAAGCGTCGAGGTCCGCATGAAGGATTGTAGCGTTATCCACTTGAGGGACCTGTATTCGCGCGCAGAACACAACATGAACACTGGTTGGCAGTCAAGTCACTCACATCGCCAACTCGCAAGCTCAGGCTTGTCCGCAGCCGCACCCGCCGGCGTTGGATGACGACTCCAACGGCGTCAGCTAGACAACACCACGCGCGACCAAGCGCGATCTCCTCATAAAGTTTTGCGAATGCCGGTCAAAAAGCTCAAACGCTCCGTCACAATCTCCGGCCACCGGACCAGTGTCTCGCTTGAAGCCGATTTCTGGCAGGCCCTGACTGAAATCGCCGCTGAATTGAAGCGCCCGCTCGCGAAACTCATCGACGAGATCGACAAACGCGACGGACGCGGTAACAATCTCTCCAGTGCACTCCGCGTGTTTGTGCTCGCGCACTACCGAAAGAGGACATGATGGGTGAAGTCGTGAACCTAAACCGCGCCCGCAAAGCACGCGCGAAGGCTGCGGCCGCAAAGACAGCCGAAAACAATCGCGTCAAGCACGGCACGCCGAAGCACCTGCGCAAGCAAAGCGATGCAGAACGCAAGCGCACCGAAGCCGAAAGCGAAGGCAAGCGCCTCAACGACGAAGCGAATGACTGACGGCCCTTACAAGGGTCTGAAGGTCGTCGACCTCACGCGCGTACTCGCCGGGCCCTATTGCACGATGATGCTGGCCGACCTCGGCGCGACCGTCATCAAGGTCGAGCCCCCGAAGACCGGCGACGACGCCCGCCACATCGGACCGTTCATAAAGGGCAAGTCCGCCTACTTCATGTCGCTAAACCGCGGCAAGCACTCGATCGCGCTAGACCTCAAGGCGGACACCGACCGCGCCGTCTTCGAACAGCTGCTCGGCGAGGCAGACTTGCTCGTTGAGAACTACCGCGGCGGCACGATGGAAAAACTCAGCTACGATTGGCCAAGTCTGCACGCACGCTTCCCCAGACTGATCTACTGCGCGATCTCAGGCTTCGGTCACACGGGGCCTTACAAGGAAAAGCCCGCCTACGACATGGTCGTCCAAGGCATGGGCGGTGTCATGAGCTTGACCGGTCAACCCGGTGGCCCACCCACCCGCGTCGGCACCTCGATCGGCGACATCGCCGCCGGCCTGTTCGCGCTCTCGAGCATCGGCGCGGCCCTCTACCACCGCGAACGCACCGGTGAAGCACAGAAGATCGATGTCGCCATGCTCGACTGCCAAGTAGCACTCCTGGAAAACGCCATCGCCCGCTATGTCGCGACGGGAACGCCGCCCGGCCCCTTAGGCTCGCGCCACCCTTCGATCACACCGTTTGCTGCCTTCCAAACCGCCGATCAGCCCATCATCATCGCCGCCGGCAACAATAGCCTGTTCGCAAAGCTCTGCGAAGCGATCGGCGTCCCCGCGCTTGGCTCCGACGCACGCTTTGCAACGAACGACCTGCGCAACTCGAACCACGCGGCTCTCGCGCAAGACCTCGAACGCGCCCTCGGATCGAACACAGCCGCTCACTGGCTCGCGAAGCTCGAAGCCGCGGGCGTCCCGTGCGGCCCGATCAACAACGTCGCCCAAGTCCTCGCCGACCCGCACGTTCGTTCACGCAACATGGTGGTGACCATGCAGGACGCTGAAATCGGCGAACTGAAGCTCGCCGGCAATCCGATGAAGCTCTCTGCGTTCAGCGACGCAACGACGCGCCCGCCGGCCCAAAAACTGGACGAATCTGGTGAAGCAATTCGCAATTCCGCGTTTCGCAACTTCAGTTGACAAATACGGAATTTACGGAATTATGTGGACATGAAGAAGACGAAAAAGACGCCCCGCAACAAGGTCTCCGGATTCGCTGAAGAAACTAGTGGCTACCACGCGGGTGCGCCGCGTGCAGTCTCGTCACGCCGCACCAGCCACCCAAAGGTTTCGGCCTCCGAGTTCGCAAAGAACTTCGGCGAGTATCGCGAACACGCATTGCGCGGACCGCTGGCTGTGACTAGCCACGGTCGTACAGTCGGCTACTTCGTTTCGCCCGAGCAATTCGAGGAGTACCAGCGGATACGTGCATCGTCACGGCGCGCAATCCGCGTTGTCGATCTGCCGAAGGAAACGATCGACGCAATACGTCGGGCGCGCGTTCCGAAGAAATATGACTATTTGAACGCATTGCTTGACGAAGATTGACGGCGCCTGTCAAAAGCGATGCCGCTTCCAACTCCGCATCCAGGCCTCGTCGTCTCATACTCATATCTATGGCGACGCGAAGCCAAGCTCGGACGGTCCGAAGGCGCAAAGGATCGCCCTGCGGTGATCGTGCTCGCCGCCCGCACAGTCGGTACTTCAAGGATCGTCACCGTCGCTCCGGTAACGCACAGCCAACCAGGCAAGCAGACGCCGTCCGTCGAAATCCCGGCTAGAGTCAAAGAGCACTTGGGGCTGGACGCATCGAGGTCGTGGGTCATTCTCGATGAAACGAACGAATTTCCTTGGCCGGGCTACGATCTGAGACTAGTGCCTGGGAAGCCCGGTGAATTCGCCTATGGCGTATTGCCGCAGAAATTGTTCGCGCAGATTTCGCGCGGCGTGGCGGAACTCTGGGATAAGGGCCATCAGCCAATCAAACGCTAGCGCATTGAGATTTTCGCTGCTCCGGCCAGCATGCTAGCGTCCGGCTGAATCATGACCCAGCCGTCGCCCGTTCACACGCCCGCACTCGGCGAGCACCCCTATTTGCACGGCCTCAATGAGGCGCAGCGCGAAGCGGTGATGGCGCTCGACGGCCCTGTTCTCGTGCTCGCGGGCGCGGGCACCGGCAAGACGCGCGTACTCACCACCCGCCTCGCCCATTTGATCGCTTCGCGCAAAGCCTGGCCCAGCCAGATCCTCTCGGTCACGTTCACGAACAAAGCCGCGCGCGAGATGATCCACCGCACCGGCGAACTGATCGGCGGCATGGTCGAAGGGATGCCATGGCTCGGCACGTTTCACTCGATCGGCGCGAAGATCCTCCGCCGTCACGCCGAACTCGTCGGTCTCAAATCGAACTTCTCGATCCTCGACGTGGACGATCAGCTGCGCCTGATGAAACAGGTGATCGACGCAGCCCGCATTGATGAGAAGCGCTGGCCCGCGCGCCACCTCTCCTCCCTGATCGACTCGTGGAAGAACCGCGCGTTGACCCCGAAAGATGTGCCCGCGGGCGAAAGCTTCGCCTACGGCAACGGCAAAGGGGCTGAACTCTACGAAGCCTATCAGCAACGGTTGAAGGCACTGAACGCCGCCGATTTCGGCGACCTTCTGCTCGATGTCATCACGATCCTGAAGAGCAATCCGGAAGTGCTTCAGGAATATCGCAACCGCTTCGCCTATATCCTGGTCGACGAGTATCAAGACACGAACGTCGCGCAGTATCTCTGGCTACGCCTGCTCGCCGGCGAACGCCGCAACATCTGCTGCGTCGGCGACGACGACCAATCGATCTACGGCTGGCGCGGCGCGGAGGTCGACAACATCCTGCGCTTCGAACGCGACTTTCCCGGCGCGAAGATTATCCGCCTGGAGCGCAACTACCGCTCGACACCGCACATCTTGGCCGCAGCGTCCGGACTTATCGCCGCCAACAAGAGCCGCCTCGGCAAAACGCTTTGGACCGAACTCGGCGAAGGCGAACGCGTCTCCGTCCGCGGTGTTTGGGACGCTGAGGAAGAAGCGCGCCAAATCGCTGACGACATCGAACAAGTCGCACGAAACCGCCAGAAGATCAGCGACATCGCGATCCTCGTCCGCGCCTCATTCCAGATGCGTGCGTTCGAAGAGCGCTTCGTGCAACTCGGCATTCCCTATCGCGTCGTCGGCGGCCCACGCTTCTACGAACGCCAGGAAATCCGCGACGCACTTGCCTACTTGCGCGTCGTCGTCCAACCCGACGACGACCTCGCCTTCGAGCGCATATTCAACAAACCGAAGCGCGGCCTTGGCGACGTTGCTCTCCAATCCGTTCACAAAATGGCGCGCGCGCTAAAGAAGCCGCTATTCGCGGCCGCTGACGCGCTGATCCAAACCGACGAGCTGCCCGTCCGCGCCCGCTCGGCGATGCGCGACCTCGTGCAGAGCTTCAAACGTTGGAGCGACCAAGCAACCGCGCTCAGTCACATCGAACTCGCCGATATGGTGCTCGACGAAAGCGGGTACACGGCGATGTGGCAGGCCGACCGCTCGGCCGAGGCACCTGGCCGGCTCGAAAACCTGAAAGAACTCGTGCGCTCGATGGAAGAGTTCGAAACGGTCGAAAGCTTCCTCGAACACGTCTCGCTGGTCATGGAGATCGAGCAGTCCGATACGACCGACAAAGTCACAATCATGACCTTGCACGGCGCCAAGGGTCTCGAGTTCCCGACAGTCT
>JBKJZU010000250.1:0-3810 GCA_046715015.1 Micropepsaceae bacterium | reverse complement strand
AAATTTCTACACCCCTTGTCGTGGTTTGGAGTAATTTCCATCTACAAAGTGACAATTGGAGCCCCGCGTGCTCACCGGCAAACGCATCCTGCTCGTCATTGGTGGCGGCATCGCCGCCTACAAGTCGCTCGAACTCATCCGCCGCTTGCGCGATCGCGGCGCGAAAGTGCGCGCGATCTTGACCAAGGCCGGCGCCGAATTCGTAACGCCGCTCTCCGTCGCAAGTCTGACGGGCGATAAGGTCTATCAAGACCTCTTCAGCCTCACCGACGAGGCCGAGATGGGCCACATCCAACTCTCGCGTGACGCGGACCTGCTCGTCGTCGCACCGGCGACAGCCGATCTGATGGCGAAGATGGCATCCGGCCGCGCCGACGATCTGGCCTCGACCGCGTTGCTCGCAACCGACAAACCCGTGCTGATCGCGCCCGCGATGAACGTGCGCATGTGGCTGCACGCGGCGACGCAACGAAACCTCGCACAGCTGAAAGCGGACGGCGTCACGATCGTCGGCCCGAACGAAGGCGACATGGCCTGCGGCGAATTCGGTCCCGGCCGCATGGCCGAGCCCGCCGAGATCCTGGCCGCCGTCGAAGCCCACTTCGCTCAGGACCAAGTGCTCGCAGGCTTGCACGCACTCGTGACCGCAGGCCCGACGCATGAACCGATCGATCCCGTACGCTTCATCGCGAACCGTTCGTCCGGCAAGCAAGGCTACGCGATCGCAGGCGCGCTCGCAGGTCTCGGCGCCACGACGACGCTGGTCTCCGGCCCGACGAATATCGCAGCCCCGCGCGGCGTCAAATTCGTGAAAGTCGAAACCGCCCACGAAATGCTGGCCGCCTGCGAAAGCGCGCTGCCGGCCGACGTCGCGGTTTGCGCAGCGGCCGTAGCCGACTGGCGCGTCGATCACGCCGCGAACCAGAAAATCAAGAAAGGCAACGGCGGCCTGCCCACGCTGAAACTCGTCGAGAACCCGGACATCCTGCACACGCTATCGACCTTGAGCGCAAAGCGCCCGCGCCTGGTCGTCGGCTTCGCCGCCGAGACCGAAAAAGTCATCGAGCACGCGAAAGCAAAGCGTCAACGGAAAGGCTGCGATTGGATCGTCGCCAACGACGTCTCGCCCGAAACCGGCGTCATGGGCGGCGACGAGAATACCGTCCACATCATCTCGGCAACCGATACCGAAACCTGGCCGAAGCTCGCGAAGGGCGAGGTGGCTCACCGCCTCGCCGCCAAGATCGCAGCGCACCTGAAGGGAGCGCGCGCGTGAGCGAAGTCGCCATCGAAGTCCTCACCCTGCCGCACGGCCGCGGCCTCAACCTGCCCGCACGCGCAACGGCAGGCGCCGCTGGCGCCGATCTCGTCGCCGCCGAAGAAACGACGATCGCCCCGGGCAGCGTCCACGCGGTCGCGACCGGCATCGCACTCGCTATTCCCGAAGGCTACGAAGGCCAAGTTCGGCCGCGCTCCGGCCTCGCGTTGAAGCACGGCGTCACCGTGCTGAACGCGCCGGGCACGATCGACGCCGACTATCGCGGCGAAGTGAAAGTCATTCTGGTCAATCACGGCCGCGAACCGTTCCGCATCGCGCGCGGCGATCGCATCGCCCAACTCGTCGTCGCCCCGGTGAGCGCAAGCCGCTTCGAACGCGTCGACGTGCTGAGCGACACCGCGCGCGGCACCGGCGGCTTCGGCTCGACCGGCATCAAGGGAGGTTAGACATCTTGCTCCGCCTCTCCCGTAAATCGATCCTGGCGCTTGAAGCCGTCGTCGACATCGCCTGCAACTCGCGGCCTGAGCCCGTGCAGTCGAAAGAGATCACGCGCCGCCAAGGCGTGCCGCACCGCTATCTGGAACAGGTGATGCAGGCGCTCGTCCGTTCCGGCGTCCTGAAAGGTGTGCGCGGTCCCCGTGGCGGCTACCGTCTCGCGCGCGAACGCCGCCGCATCACCGCGGGCGAGATCGTGCGCATCGTCGCCGAACTCGAAGTGGCGGACGAACCGCCCTTGAACGGCTCCTCGCCGATCGGCGAGACGATCGTGCGTCCCGCGATCGAGGCCATCCACAACGACCTCATGCGCCAGCTCGACGCCATCACCGTCGAAGATCTGTGCCGCCGCGCCGAAGAAAAAGGCCTCGCCGACCCCTTGGGGGCCCGCGCCGATTTTGCGATATAGGCAGAACACCAACAGGACCAAACAATGAGCAAAACTCCCGGCCGCGGCCGCGTCTACGATTCCATCACCGAGACGATCGGCGACACGCCCCTCGTGCGCCTGAACCGCGTCGCAAAGGAAGCGGGCGCCGTCGCCGACATTCTGCTGAAGCTGGAATTCTTCAACCCGATGGCGAGCGTCAAGGATCGCATCGGCGTCTCGATGATCGAAGACCTGGAAAGCCGCGGCCTGATCAAGCAAGGCACAACGCTGATCGAACCCACGTCGGGCAACACCGGCATCGCGCTCGCATTCGTCGCGGCCGCGAAAGGCTATCCGCTGATCCTCGTCATGCCGGAATCGATGTCGGTCGAACGCCGCAAGATGCTGTTGATCTTGGGCGCGAAGCTTGAGCTAACGCCCGCCGCCCAAGGGATGCGCGGCGCCGTCGCCCGCGCGAACGAACTACAAAAAGAAATCCCGAACTCCATCATCCCGCAGCAATTCGAAAACCCGGCGAACCCCGACGTCCACCGCCGCACGACGGCGGAAGAAATCTGGAACGACACCGCGGGCAAAGTCGACGCCGTCGTCTCCGGCATCGGCACCGGCGGCACGATCACGGGCGTGGGCACCGTGCTGAAGAAGCGCAAGCCCGGCTTGAAGATGATCGCGGTCGAACCGGAAGACAGCGCCATCCTCTCCGGCCGCCAGCCGGGCCCGCACAAGATTCAAGGGATCGGCGCAGGCTTCGTGCCGGCCATCCTCGACCGCAGCGTGATCGACGAGATCATCACGATCAGCAACGAAACGGCGTTCGCGACCGCGCGCAAAGTGGCGAAACTCGAGGGCATCCCCGCCGGCATCTCCTCGGGCGCCGCCGTCGCCGCCACGCTCGAAATCGCGACCCGCAAGGAAATGGCGGGCAAAACGATCGTAACGATCATCCCCTCCTTCGCGGAACGCTACCTCTCCACGGCGCTGTTCGACGGGCTCTAACCTAAGAGTGCATTGCCCTTCTCCCGTGCAAACGGGAAGGTGGCCCGCCGCACCTCAGTGCGGCGTGACGGCCCGCCTTCGCCGAGGCTTCGGCGGGTCTCGCTGACAAATTGGTCCGCCGTAGCTTCAGCGAAGGCGGGATGAGGGCCTATCTACCGCCGCAAGCCCGCCGCCATCGGCAACGACGGCGCGGCTTCGACCGTCGTGTGCAGCATCGGGAACTGCCGCGCGGCGTGAATGAGTTCGTTCTCGATCGGATCGGCACTGCCTTCGCTGATCGGAAACCGCCGAAGCGCACGCAAGTCGTCGCGCGCGACCTGCATCCGGCCATCGGACACCCCGCCCTGGCGCCGCCGCGCGACGGCAACACCCGCGCTGAACGCCGTTTGATGCGATGCCTTCACAAGCTGCGTCTCCGGCGCAAACTCCGACAGGAAGATGGTCTTGATCCCGGGCCCGCTCTGAAGGCCTACAACGTTGAACGCCTTCCCATCCTCGGTCGCCAAGAACGAAGGCATCGTCGGCGTGTCGAACAAGATGACGGCGCAAGCGCCGCCAAGCTGAAACGCATACCCGCTGCGCACGACGAAGGAGCGCGCCACGGCGCCCGGCGTCAGATGCGGAACCAATTCGCACGCCACATGCTGTA
>JBKJZU010000249.1:0-5705 GCA_046715015.1 Micropepsaceae bacterium | reverse complement strand
AAAGCTTCCGCGCATCGAACCGCTCTCGCACCTGCTCAGCATCTACGGCATCGCGGGCCTCACCGCTTATTTCGGTCTGCTCAATGTCGGCAAGCCGAATGCCGGCGAAACCGTCGTCGTCTCGGCGGCGGCAGGATCGGTCGGTGTGTTCGTCGGCCAGATCGCGAAGCTGAAAGGCTGCCGCGTCGTCGGCATCGCAGGCGGCGCGAAGAAATGCGACTGGCTCACCCGCGAACTCGGTTTCGACGCGACGATCGACTACAAGGCCAAAGCCGTCGGCGGCGCGCTGAAAGAAGCGGCACCGAAAGGCATCGACGTTTACTTCGACAACGTGGGCGGCGACATCTTGGAAGCCTGCCTCTTCCGCATGAACAACCACGGCCGCGTCTCCTGCTGCGGCGCGGTCAGCCAGTATGACGGCGCTGCCCCGCGCACCGGCCCGCGCGGCATCCCCGGCCTCATCGTAACGAAACGCCTGACGATGCAAGGCTTCATCGTGATGGACTACTACGCCGAACGCGACAAGGCGTTGTCCGACCTCCAATCCTGGGTGAAGTCGGGCCAAATCAAAGTCCCCGAAGACATCATGGACGGCCTCGAAAACACACCGAAAGCCCTCATCGGCCTCCTCGCCGGCGACAACTTCGGCAAACGCATGGTGCGGGTGGGGTAGGAACTCAGCTCGCATCATGAGTCCCGCCGAAGCCCTTCACACCTTCGCCCGACGCTATTGTGCGGAAAGGTTCCGTCGATGGACTGAGGAATACTCCCGGCTCGCGGAGGCAGGGCGAGATCACCGCGGGACGGACTACACGCCGGAGGCCTGCGGGATATTCCCTCGCTACAATGTGCTCCGTGCCATCCTATTGGACGTGGAGGAACTCGACTCTGAAAACCTCCCTCCGGTCAATCAGCTTCGCGAACTGTTGCGCACAGCAGGTCTCAACGCGAACACTCCGTTCACGGGTCAATATCAGAACCCAGTCGCGCAGCAGGCTGAAACCAACGAACGAGAGCTCTTTATCGAGGCGTTAGGCGCGGCCAACGCGGTTCAGCTTCGAGAACCATTGCCTTATCGCAGAGTTCTTAGATCGAGCGAAGTTGGGTTGCTTCGGGAAAGGCTCGAGACGACATGGGGCGCACCGAACGGCTATTGGTATCCGTTGGGCCCGAAGACGCACGCTTCATTGGTTGCGCTTGAGATCAACAAGATCGATGAGCCGAATTTACAGGATCGAATTCGAGAATTTCTTCGACATACCGGAATTCGGCGCGTCTACGAACTTCGCGAATCCGGAAGAGAAAACTATTGCCTGGATGCGGACGCAGCCGTCTTTTACTACAATGGTGACGAGGGCTTTTGGACAAGCGACTCCGATGACTGGGTCGTGTACTGTTCACATGAACAAACTATCACGCTGGGTGGCACAGTAGCGAGGATCGCCCCACCGTAGCCGGTGTGCTTCGTGCAGTTCGTGGTTCCAAATTTTTCCCGGGTTCATCGCCCACAACACTTCCGTTAGCGGCGCCCGGGCAGCTTGGCACGGTGGGTTGGGTTGACTTTCAAGCGCAGCGGTAATACGATTACGGCAGATAGGTAATACAGGAGAGACAATCGTGGGAACCCTGACCGTTAAGCTACCCCCGCCTTTGGAAGCGCGCTTGGACGCGCTAGTCCGGCGCAGAAAGCAGCCGAAGAGCGAACTGGTCCGGGAAGCCATTGAGCGTCTGGTGGACGAGCGCGACGGACCTGCTAAGGGCAGTGTCTTCGACTTGGTCAAAGACCTTAAGGGCATCGGCAGCGGTCCTCGCGATCTCTCGACCAATCCAAAACACATGCGCGGCTACGGCAAGAAGTGAGTCAGACTACGATCGTCGATGCGGGACCGCTGGTCGCTTACTTCATCCATAACGACACGCATCATGATTGGGCAACCGCGCAGCTGCAGCGCCTTTCGGCTCCGCTCCTAACATGCGAATCGGTGTTGAGCGAGGTTTGCTTCCTTGTCCGGGGTTCAGGCATTGGTCCGAGCCAAGTGCTCGACTTCGCAAAGCGAGGTGCATTGAAAGTGGATTTCGCGCTCGAAGACGAGATGGAGTCGATCGGTCGGCTGATGTCGCGCTATGAAGATAACGGCATTTCGCTCGCCGATGCGTGTCTCGTGCGAATGTCGGAAATGCACGCGCGCTGTCAGGTGATGACGACCGACACCGATTTCCTCATCTACCGCCGTGAAGGCCGCCGCACGATCCCGCTGATTGCGCCATTTGAATAGCGCGATTGGCGAACCTTAAGTGACCATCTTCCCCGGGTTCATCACGCCCGCCGGATCGAGCTCCCGCTTCACCGCTTTGAGCACGCCGATGCCCGCCGCACCCTTCTCAGCCTCAAGCCACGGCACGTGGTCTTCGCCGACGCCGTGGTGATGCGTGATCGTCCCGCCTGCGCGAACGATCGCATCGGAGGCGGCGCTTTTGACCGCGCGCCATTGTCCGATCGGATCACCGAGATCGCGCGGCCAGACATAGGTGAAATAGAGGCTCGCGCCGTCGTGGTAGGCGTGGCTGATATGCGCGAGCACGATGCCGTGCGCGCCTTTCGTCGGCGCCTTCGCGCGCATTGCGTCGTCGAGCGCGCCACGCACAGCCTTGCACAGCACATCGATATTCGACCACGTCGTCGCGGTCTCAAGCGTGTCGACGCCGAGGCCCCGATCCATCATCGGATCGCGCGAATAGGGTCCGTGAAAACGCCCTTGGTACCAACGATTGGCGGGTGAGCGCCCGACGCCGATGCCGCCGCACGCGCGAATGATCTTCCGCGCAGCAGCGATGCCGTAGTCCACACGATCTTGCTCGCCCTCAAACCCCAAGATCATTGCGCACGGTTTTTCGCCCATGCCGCGCGCACTCAGATAGCGCGTCTGAAGCTTGTCCTTGAACGTCGGCTCGGCACCCGCCTTACCGAACGCCTGGAAGAAATAGGTCTCGTCGGCATCGGAGAGCCGCATGGTCGCCGTTGGCAGCTCCGCCTGCACCATGCGGCGAACAGCTTCCGCCCCGCGCGTGAAATCCGGGAACAAGTACGCCGAGTAGTCGCTCGCCTCCGGCACCGGATGAATGCGCACGGTGGCTTCTGTTATCACGCCGAACGCGCCTTCCGAGCCCACGATCAGCGCGCGCAAGTCGGGCCCCGCGGCGGAGGCGGGCAGGGCAGGGAGCCGCCACAAGCCCTTCGCCGTCGCTACTGACGCGCCCGCGAACCAATCGCCCGCGCGGCCATAGGCGTTCGACTGCTGCCCCGCGCCCGACGCCGCAATCCAACCGCCCAACGTCGAGAACTCGAACGATTGCGGATGGTGACCGAGCTTGAAGCCTTGGGCGGCAAGCGCCTTCTCAAAATCGACGCCGTAGATCCCGGCTTCCGCGGTCGCGGTCAGCGACGTCTTGTCGATCGAAATGAACTTGCTCATCGCCGTGAGATCGAGCGCGATGACGGCCTCGAAGCCTTTCGCCGATCCGGTCAACCCGCCGACCACGCTCGAGCCACCCGCGAACGGCACCACCGCGACGCGCTCGGCCGAGGCCCAAGCAAGCACACGCACAACCTCGTCGCCCGTCTTCGGATAGGCGACCGCATCGGGTGCATCCGAAAGATCGCCCGCGCGCAGCTTCAAGAGATCGAAGTAGCTCTTGCCCCGCGCATGCGACGCCCGTTCAAACGTGTCGTCGCGAACCTCGGCGATGGCAGCCAGCGCCGCCCGCTTCGCCCCCAGCCGCGGCGCACTCAACGATACCTCTTCCAACTTCTTCGGAGGCGTCTGCGGCAGCGACCCGGTGCCCAGCGCCTGTGCCATCCACGCAAACGCAGCCTCGCGCCCCTCGAGCGGGTTGTGCGCCTTCACCCAGCCCCAACCGTTCCAGCGCATATCTTTGCGATCAACCGGCATTGGAAGCCTGCTCCGTTCGCGCGTCAACGCATCGTTGATTCAGCCTCACACAAAGCCACAAAGAAAAGAAGTTTGCACCAAGGCCTTTGTGCAACCTTCGTCCCTTGGTGGCTTTGTGTGAGGCTTAATCAATACTGCGCTGCCGCGCAAATCACGCCCTAAATTTGAGCGCCTTCGGCAGCACTTCGAACATCGCGGGCAGGATGCCCGGGCCCTCACCATCGGCCTCGATGTAGACAGGCGCGCCGGCCGTCGCCTCGACCGGGGTCGCGATCACCGTCTTGCCGCGAAACACGCGCACGTTCGGATTGTTCACATGCGCGCCGGTCTTGAGATCCTGCAGCCCCTTCAGCGCGCTGCTGATCGGCCCATCCTGCATGATGATGACGTCGAGCAGCCCGTCGTCCGGCGCAGCGTCGGGGGCAACGCGCATGCCGCCGCCGAAGAATTGCCCGTTGCACACCGCGCAGGTCGAAAGCAGCACGACCTCGTCGAACACGTTGTCGACCTTCAGCCGCACGGGCTTGGCCTTGTAGCCGAACAGCGACGTCAGGCTCACCCACGTGTAGACGAACCCGCCCAGGACGCCCTTCAGCTTCGAGCGGTTCACGCGATTGACGACGTGCCCGCTCAAGCCGAAGCTCGCGATGTTCGCGAAGTGCCGCGATCCGGTCTTGCCGTCCGGGGTCACGAACGTGAAGCGCCCGATGTCGATGCGCCGCACGCGTCCCTCCGCGATCCGCTCCAGCGACGCGTCGAAACCCGCCTCGATGTCGAACGTCTTGCGGAAGTCGCCGCCGGTGCCGAGATTGAGCAGTGCGAACTCCGCTTCCGGATTGATCGCCTGGCCGTTCTGGAAGAAGCCGTTCACGACCTCGTTGATCGTGCCGTCTCCACCGACCGCGACCACGCGCTCATACCCGTCGTGCAGCGCATGCGTGGTGATGCGCATCGCGTCCATCGGCGCGTTGGTCAGCGCAACGGTGATCGGCCCCGCGACCTCCGCAAGCCGCTCGGCGATCGACTGCGCGTCGCGCCCCGTCTTGCCGCCGGCCGAGCGCGGATTGATGACCGCCAGAGTTTTCATGCGTGCCCCAAAGCCTCATAGCGCCAGCCGATCGACGCGATCTGCCGGCGCTTCTCGTCGTCGCTCCAGCCGAGCATTTGACCCATCAGCGAGGCGACGCCATCGACCGCGGAAGGCTCCAACGGCCCGAGCGTCCCGAGCCCGGTGCGCCGGAACAAAACGTCGTCGAGCGTCATTGCCATCTCGGATCGTACGGCGAACGCGACTTGCGCGGCAATATCCGGCAGCCGCTGCGACACGGCGCTAAGCAACGCTTTATCCTCGTTTCCGAGCGCCAACACCTCGCCCGCACGCGCGCCATAGTTGCGCGCTAGGTTCTGGGCTATGGAAGGCGAGGGCGCGGCCAGCGTTTCGACGAACGGTTTGAACCGCCCGGTAGCGCCTGGCAGCGGCACGTCGTCCGTATCGCAGGCCTTACCCCCGCCGAGCTTCGCCGCAATCTTGTCGACGCACTTCTCCGCGTTGTCGCGCGACGTCGTCCACTTGCCGCCGATCGCCGAGATCAGGTTCGAAGGCCCGCCCTCCGCGCCGTGATCGACAAGCTCCGCACGCCGGCTCGCATTGTAACTGTCCTTCGAGCCGCTATCGACCAGCGGCCGCAAACCCGCGTAGGTGTAGAGCACATCCTCACGCGTCAACCGCAACGCCGGCAACGCCGCGTTCACAGT
>JBKJZU010000248.1:0-2812 GCA_046715015.1 Micropepsaceae bacterium | reverse complement strand
CGCGCACGCGTATTTCGTTCGATGTCGGCATGCGTCAACTCGGTGGGGATTGCATGTTCCTCGACGGGCGCGACATGCAGTTCGGGCACGGCGAGACGGTCGGCGATACCGCGCGGGTTTTGTCGCGCTATGTCGATGGGATCGTCCTGCGGTCCAAACGGCACCAGAGCCTGCTTGAATTGGCCGCGAGTGCGACTGTGCCAGTGATCAACGGGCTTACCGACAAAACACATCCCTGCCAGTTGATGGCCGACGTGATGACGTTCGAAGAGCATCAAGGGCCGATCAAGGGCAAAGTCGTGACGTGGTCGGGTGCGGGCAACAACGTTTGCGCGTCTTGGATCCATGCCGCGGTGAAGTTTGAGTTCGAGCTTCGGGTTGCTTGTCCGCCGGAGGCCGATCCAGATTCGCGGCTGACGGACTGGGCCAAAGAGCAGGGTGGCAAAGTTCACATCGTCCGCGATCCGTACGAGGCGGTCGCGGGCACCAGCGCGGTCGTGACAGACACCTGGGTGCAGATGTCGGAGAGCGATCAACTCGGTGAAGGCGGGATGCGTTCGCGGCACAATGTGCTTGCGCGCTATCGCGTCGACGAGCGGTTGATGGCGGCGGCCGGCAGACAAGCGATCTTCATGCACTGCTTGCCGGCGCATCGCGGCGAGGAAGTCAGTGATGCGGTTCTCGACGGGCCGCAGTCCGCTGTTTTCGATGAAGCGGAAAACCGCATGCACTCGCAAAAGGCGGTGCTCGCCTGGGCGATGTCGTGACGGGCGACTTCGTTCGTAGCTTCCAGATCGAAGGCATGAACGTCCGCGGCCGGATCGTGCATCTGACCGATCTCGCCGATCGCGTTATTGCTGCACACGGCTATCCGGATGCGGTGTCCGGCGTGGTGGGCGAGGCTTTGGCGCTGGCCGCCTTGCTCGGCGCCTCGCTGAAGTTCGACGGGACGTTGACCTTGCAAACGCGCAGCAGCGGGCCGCTTCGGATGATCGTTGCCGACTACATGACGCCAGGCCAGGTGCGCGCGTGCGCGATGTTCGACCGCGAGGCAGTCGAGGCGCTTGGCGCGGCCCCGGCGTTCGGCGCGTTGATCGGCGAAGGGTCGCTTGCGATCACAATCGATCAAGGCGCCGACATGGAACGGTATCAGGGGATTGTGCCGCTCGACGGGCGCGGCCTCGCCGAAGCTGCGACGGGCTATTTCGAACGTTCCGAGCAGATTCCGACACAGATCAAGCTTGGCGTCGCAACCTTGAGCGCGCGCGGTGCCAATGGTGCTGGGCCGCATTGGCGGGCGGGCGGCATCATGATCCAGAACCTGGCGGCGCTTGGCGGGACGAACGCGCCGGCCGTCGAGAACCCCGACGACTGGGTGCGCGCGTCGGCGCTCTTTGCAACGACCGAAGCGCACGAGCTAGTCGATCCGCAAGTCGAGGCGGAGCGGTTGCTCTTCCGTCTATTCCATGAGGACGGTGTGCGCGTGTTCGACCGGCACGAGTTGCAGTTCGGCTGCCGCTGCAGTTCAGACCGCGTGGCAGCCGTGCTGTCGCAATATCCGGAACAAGAGGTGTGCGCGCTGGCCGACGAGGACGGGATGATCCGGGCGACCTGCGAGTTCTGTTCGACGGTCTATCGCTTTCAGCCGCAAGACATTCAAGCGGCGCAGACGTGATCCATTAGGCGCCGCATGAACGCGGTGCAGGCGTCGATCTGCGAGAGTTCGATGAACTCATTCGGTTTGTGGGCTTGCTGGATGTTGCCGGGGCCGCAGACGATGGACGGGATTCCGGCTTCCTGGAACAGACCCGCTTCGGTGCCGTATGCGACCGCTTCGGCGTGGTTTCGGCCAGTCAGTTGTTTCGCCAGCGCCTCTGCGGGGCAACCATCGGTTGGGACGAGCGCCGGCACGTGAGCGCGCGGTGTGGTCACGATGTCGGCTTCGGGTGCTATGCGGCGCAGGCGCGGCAGGACATTCTCCGTCGCGTGCGTGATGAAGCGTTCGGCGATGTCGTCGCGGCTGGTCCCTGGCAGGTAGCGGAACTCCCACTGGAACATGCAGTGGCGCGCGAGGATGTTGAGCGCGGTGCCGCCTTCGATCGTCGACGATTGCACGGTGGTGTAGGGTGGGTCGAAGCGGCCAGAGGGATCGCCCGCCTTACGCATGTCCTCACCGATGTCGCTCAAGTGCACCATCAGTTCGGCCGCGACCATCACGGCGTTGACGCCTTTGTCGGTTTGGCTGGAGTGCGCTTCGCGGCCGGTGACGGTGGTGCGGAACGAGCGGATCCCTTTATGTGCGTTCACGACCTTCATGTCGGTCGGTTCGCCGATGATCGCGAGCTTTGGTTTGGGGACCGATTTGATTATCTCGGCGATCATCGGGCGCACGCCCAGGCAGCCAACTTCTTCGTCATAGGAAAGCGCAATGTGGATCGGCGTTTTGATGCGGCGCTTCTGAAACTCCGGAAGCAGCGCAAGGACGACGGCCGAGAACGACTTCATATCGGACGTGCCGCGACCGTAGAGCTTGTCGTCCTTCTCGACGGTTTTGAACGGGTCCGTGTCCCACGGTTGGCCGTCGACGGGAACGACGTCGGTGTGGCCGGAGAGGATGATGCCGCCCGGTTCATTGGGACCGAGGGTGATCAAGAGGTTTGCCTTCGTGCCCTCGGCGTTCGGGATGCGGCGGGGCGTTAGGCCGTGCGCCTTCGCGTAGTCTTCGACGAACGCGATTAGGTGCAGGTTCGAGTCGCGGCTGGTCGTGTCGAACGCGACCAAGCGTTCGACCATTTCGCGCGGAGTGTAAGTT
>JBKJZU010000247.1:0-3889 GCA_046715015.1 Micropepsaceae bacterium | reverse complement strand
CCCTGACGCCGGAGCAGCGCAAGGCGATGCAAACGACCGCCCGCGCCCGCGTGCTGAAATCCTACACGGTCGACGCGATGTCCGCCGCCACGCTCGACGTCTACGCCAAGGTGATGGCGCACTGATGGCGGCAAAGACGATCCTCCTGCTCTCCGACGGCCGCCCCGGTCACTTCCGCCAAAGCGAAGCGATCGTGCTCGCGCTCGGCCGCCGCATGGCGACGAAGGTCGAGCGCCTCGAGCTCATCAAGCCGCGCATCGTCCCGCGCCGCCTCGCACGCTACGCCGCGCTGTGGCTGCCGCCGCGGTTGGTCCTCGCGTGGCTGTACGGCATCACCACCATTCCGAAAGTCGACGTGATCGTCTCGGCCGGCGGCAACACGCTCGCCGCCAACATCGCGCTGAGCAAACTGACCGGCGCACCGAACATCTTCACGGGCACCCCGCGCCACGTGGGTGGGGTGCAGTTCAGCCTCGTGCTGACGCCGTACAAAAGCCAAGCGAACTTTCCAAACACCGCTTACGCGCTCAAACCCTGCGCGCTCGACCCCGACGCGTTCCCCGCACCGAAGCGTTGGCCGGCAGCACCGTTCCGCATCGCGGTCTTCGTCGGCGGCCCGACGCCTGCAGCCGACTTTTGGCAACTCGATTGGCAAGCATTGGGCAAATTGATGTGGGCGATGGAGAAGCGCTTCGGTGTGCGCTTCGTCGTCGTCACCTCGCGCCGCACCCCGACGGAGGTCTACGATCAACTCGAACCGCTGATAGCGCACACCGCCATCATCGACCGCTTCATCGATCACCGCAAAGCCGGCACCGGCTCGATCGCTGAGGCTTATGCCGCCGACGCGATCTTCGCGACCTCGGACTCGATGTCGATGATCACCGAAGGCGTGGCCGCCCGCCGCCCGGTGATCGTGCTCGCGCCAGAGAGAACGAAACCCTTCCGCGACAACGAAGCGGTAGACTCGCTCGCCGCCGACAACCGCCTCGCCGTGCTCCCCGTGCGCGAAGCAACGCCCGAGCAAGTCGCCGCAAAACTCGCGACGCTCGAGCCGATGAAAGAAAACCACCTCGACCGCCTAGCCGACATCGTCGCCGCCGCCATTCGCAACTAACCCCCTTTGTCATGGTCCGCGAAGGCGGACCACCCACGACTTTCTTCTTCGACGCTTAGTCGTGGATGGTCGGCCTTCGCCGACCACGACAAATAAAGAAAGTGAGTGACTGCCTGGGTGGCCGGTCAAGCCCGGCCATGACGAGAGGTATGTGTGCATCGCGAATTTGATTTGTCGCGGCTCATGTCCTAAAGCCTTGCGCCGGAACGGGGAGCTTAGCCCTTTGGGCGTCTTGCAAAAATTGACGAAGCAGCTGCGCTGGTTGCCCGCGCGCTATTGGTTCTACCTGCGTGAAGGTATGAGTGCTGCGGTCAGCGTGCGCGATCCCGCCGACGGCGAGACGTACAAATTCCACGCCGACTCGTTGCATGCATTCCAGCGCGGCAAGAACTTCCTGACCAAGGAACCGGAGACGATCGAATGGCTGCGCAAGAACGTGCGGCCCGACGACGTCTTCCTCGACATCGGAGCCAACGTCGGCACGTTCTCGATCTACGCCGCCAAGCACATGTCGAGCGAAGGCCGCGTCTACGCGTGCGAGCCGCATCTGCCGACGGCCGTTCAGCTGCTCCAAAACGTTGCCGCGAACGGCGTGAACGATCGCGTCTCCGTCGTCTCGGTCGCGGCCTCGAACGAAGACGGCTTCTTCCCGTTCAAATACAAACGCTGGCGCCAAGGCGCGAGCGGAAGCCAGCTCGCGGTCGAAGGCGGCATCGACTTGGCAAAAAACGTCGGCACCGAACTCAAGTCCGCGATGCGCATCGACAGCATGGTGGCCAAGGGCCTGATCCGCCCGCCCAACCTCATCAAGATCGACACCGACGGTCTCGAAATCCCGATCGTCGAAGGCATGCAGGGCATCTTGCAAGGCACCAACCGCCCGCGCTCGCTGCTCGTGGAGATCCAACGGGGCGAATTCGACGCGCAATCCAAATTGCTGGCGTCGTACGGCTACCGCTTCGCCGAAAAGCACCAGCTGACGGCCGGCGCCGATGATGCCTTCAACGGGGTTTTCGAGCCCGCTTAGGGGATAGGGAATGGGGAATGGGGAATAGGGAATAGGGAATAGGGAATAGGTGTAGAACCCAACCACCAATCCCTAATCCCCAATCACCAACCCCTAACCCCTAACCACCGATCCCCACTCACATCTTCTCGCCGTTGTGGCGTGCCGCGAAATTCATCGGGCGCGACATCCACATCACAAGGATCGAGTCCCGCGCGCGCGTGGACTGACCGATCAGCTCGCGGCCGTGATAGCTCCGCCGTTCGCTGCAATCGTTGACGGCAAACGCGTAGGCGCTGTTCGGCAGGAACTGGAACCGCTTCACCTCTTCGAACGTGCGCCCGATCAGCCGGTAGGCGACCGGCAATTTCTTGTAGAGCGACGTACCGAGATCGACTTGGCGTTCGTCGTGCGGCAGATAGAACTGCATGGTGATGACGCGGGGCTCGCCATCCGGATGCGGTTTGATCTTGTAGTCCTTGAAGTCTCTGATCAGCGATACGTTGGGGTACATCGGCCGCGCCAGCACCTCGTCCGGCGCGCATCCCAAACGGATCGCAACGTCATTGCGGAACTTGGCGAAGACGGCCCGCCGCACGTCGTCGCTTTCCAAGGCCGCCGTGATGTCGGCCCACAGGCTGCGCTTTGCGCTGTCGATGCGGTCGACCTCGCCCTCCGACAGGAACAGCTGGTCGCGCGAGGACTCGCCTTTGTCGTTGCGCCAGCGCTTGATGTTCAAAGGCCGGTACGAACCGCGCTCGGGCAAGCTCGCCAGAATCTCGGCGTACACGTCGTCTGCGAAAACCTGTTTAAGGTAGAAGTGCTGGAACGGCGCATCCTCAACCGCGGCTGCGGCCACGCGATCGACGAGATGCTCGACAATCCGGTCGCGGCGCCGAGAAGCCGCGCTGGCCACCGAAGGCGCCCAAGCCGGAGATGTCTCAACTGACCGTGACACGCGGATTTACCAACTGGCTGTGTTGTCTCAGCGTACCAAGTTGGGGTCCGTAGGGGCAACGGCTTGCGTCCGCACCCGGGCGCGTGCGGAACCAGGATCGCTACGCTCTTATGCAACACGCAGGAAAAAAACGTCGTAAAGCAGGCGAGTGCGCGAGCGAGCGGCCTGTTGCGATAGCCTGAGAGCCGGTGGTACTGGTCTCCTCGAAGCTTCGAGGAATCTGCCGTGTCTGAAACCGGACCCGTTCAAATAGATCAGTACCGGATGCTGCACGCGCGCGGCGCCTACGGCGACAGGTCGGTGAAGAAGCTGCGTTTCATCCAGCCGCATTTGCTGATTCGCCGGCCCACGTCGTTGATCGATTACGGCTGCGGCCAAAGCACGCTCGCCGACAACTTGAATGTTCCGTCGCTAACGCGCGTCGACCGGTACGACCCGGCGATCCCGCGCTACGCGACGCTGCCCACCCAGGTCTACGACGTCTTGGTGAATGTCGATGTCTTGGAGCACGTCCCGGAGGCACAACTCGAACCGCTGCTAAGGCAAATGCGGTCGCTCTGCCGCGACGCCTTGATCGTCATCGATACCGTGCCGGCGACGCAAATTTTGCCCAACGGTGAAAACGCTCACTGCACCATTCGCCCGGCAAGTTGGTGGGAAGAAAAACTCCGGCCGATCTTTGGCGACCTGCAGCGAATTCATGTCGCCCGCTCGGGCCGGGCGGCCTTTATCACGTGGCGCTATTCGTTCGCCGACCGGCTTCGCCTGACGCTGCTGCAGGCAAGGGCGCATGGCGCCTACTGGGCGC
>JBKJZU010000246.1:0-4947 GCA_046715015.1 Micropepsaceae bacterium | reverse complement strand
CGTAGAGCGTGCGCGCGCCGTGCTCTTGCTCCAACGCCAGAATGTGCGCGTGCAGGCGCGAGAGATAGCCCGCGATCCCTGGGCCCAGATCCTTGCGGCCGAAATTGTAGGCGATGGTGCGATCCGTGCTCATCACAGCCTCGCCCATTGCGTGAGGTCGTGGCCGCGCGCTTTCAGGTCGTCGACGAAGCTGCTCAGCGCACGTTCGCGTTCGGCGGCTTCGCGCTTGGAGACCGGAAAATGGAGCGCATTCCAGCCGGCCTCGCGCGGCCGCACGACGTCGCCTTCCCAGGCGTCGCCGATGTGCAGGAACTCCTTGCCGGGAAGGCCGAGGTCCTTTTCGATCAAGGGAAAGATCTTGCCGGAGCGTTTGGAGAGGATGTGGTCGGCACTTGAGAAGATCCTGTCGTACCAATTGTTCACGCCGTTCGACAGGCGGGCCAGGATCATGCCGATCTCCTTGGCGCCCAGATACATGTCGCTGACCAGGATGACCTTCCCGCCGCGCGCGCGGAAGGCAGTCGCGACCGCGGCCAGGACGGGGTTCACGGTCAGGTTCGCGGTTTCGTAGTCGAGTTCGACGGCCAGAAACGCTTCTTCGGTTTCTTCGGGCAGGTTCAGGCTGAGGCGCTGGAAGCGAGCGACCTGTTCGATATGGCCCTCGCGGCAGCCGTCGACGGCTTTGCGCGTGCGGTAGCTGAACGCCATCCCTTGCAGGCGGGCGAGCAGCAGATCGACATCCGACGGCGGTTTTGCGACGGCGCCAGCCAGGCGCTCGCGGACGCAGGTCGAGAGTTCCAGATAGCGCGCGGTTTCGGGCTTGTTGTTGCGCAGAAGAAACGTGTCGAAGACGTCGAACGACAGGACACGCGGGTTCAACGTCTCGATTTCGCGGTCGATGGCCTTTCGGATAGCGGCGCCCTTGCCGCCGTTCAGCAGCGCCACGCGGGAGCCGCACTCCAGCAGCTCGCGCGCGATCGGGGCGAAATCGTAAACGACAGGCGGCGGCAAAGTCGCGTCTTCGGCGGCGTGCATCAGTATCCTGGGGGAGGCTCAAGGGGTTGGGTCAGGCACTATAGCTATGAGCGCTTGCGCCTGTCGATAAACGCGCGACGGTTAGCGCCCGGTTAGGGCGTCCCACTCGGCGGCGGTCAGCTCCCAGTAGATCGAGCGGCGGATGGAGCCGTCGGGACGGAGGGCGTCGCGTTCGCCCATGCGTTTGAATCCGATGCGGTCGATCAACTTCGCCGAGCGGACGTTGTCGGTCGCGGCGGTCAGGCCGATCAGGCGGACTTTCAAGGTCCTAAAGATCCAGCCGATGGTGTGGGCGGCCCCTGCCCCGCCGGCCCCTGAGTTCTGGAGGCTGGCCCGGATCGCGCCGCCGAGTTCGGCCGACGAGCGGTCGGGCCAGACGGTGACCTTCGAGTAGCCCATGACGGGGCCGTCTTCGATCATGTTCAGGATCAAGAGGCCCTCGCCCCGCAGCCGCGCTGCCCGGCAGTCTTCGATCCAGTCGCGAACCGAGCCCAAGGTCAGCGGTTTCGGGAGCGCGTAGATCGGCTCGGACACGGCCGGGTCGGCGAGGAGGTCGAAGACCGCCTCCGCGTGGTCGGCTCGCGCGAGCACGCGCGCGAGGCCGAGGGTTTTAGGATCCGCGGCGCGGACCGCGTCACGGATCGCTGCTTCTTCTTCGCGCGACGCCTCAAGTACGGTTTTCGGCGGCGCGGCCAACTATTGACCGCTGACGATGCGCCAGGTGCCGTCGGGCTGGCGGCAGGCGACACCGGTCGCCGTCTCCGGATGACCGTCGATGTAGACGCGCTGCTCGAACTCGCGGCACGGGCCGGAGTAGCCGCCGTAGCCTTCGTCGTAATAGTCGCCGGCGGTCACGTAGCCGTAGTTGTTCGAGTACGGATTGCGCCACTCGTACTCTTCGCCTTCGTCGCCGTTGAAGGCGTCGTAGTATGTGTTGTTGTAGTAGTAGGCGTCGTGGTTCTTGTCGCGGCACGCATCCTTCGCGATCGCGTTGCCGGCGATGCCGCCTAGGACGACGCCGCCGATCGTCGCCGCCGTGCGGCCCGACCCTTTGCCGAATTGGTTGCCGATGACGCCGCCGACGATGGCGCCGAGGCCCGTTCCGACCGCTACGTCCGTTTCGCAGTTCGAATAGCGCGGCTGGGCTTGATATGGGCCGCCCTGGTAGGGCTGACCTTGGCCATAGTCGCCGTAGACTTGGCCGGTGGCGAAGGCCGGAACTGCCAGCATGGCAGCCGCGGCGAGGCCTATCGATACGCGTTTCAACATCTTGGTTTTCTCCCTCCAGACTGAGACGGAATATATGCCTCCCACGGGGCGGCCGGGAGAGGCGGTTCGGGTGACCCCGGTCACAGGGCGGCGCGGGCGTCGTTCAAGATTAAGACCCGCCAACCACGTTTTTTCAGCTCTGCCAAGGCGGTGGCTGAGACCTTGCCTGCCGTCGCCAGGACGGGCTGGCGCGTCTCGCCGCGGGTCGCGAGTTCGAGGCTGATGAGGTCCAGGCTCTTGGCGGCGGGCTCCGTCCAGGCCAGATCGTCGAACGGGAAGACCGCGACGAGCGCGCCGTCGGCGCTGCGGTTCAGGGCGAACTCGCGCACGACGTAGAACTCTTTCAGCGTGCCCAGTTGGGTGCTGTGTTTTGCGATCAGTTCGGCGCGGTAGCGGTGGAACTTCGCGAGGTCGGCGCTGTCGGCATTTGCGGCGCGGCGAACGAACGCTTCACTATTGCGCGCTTTCAAGCCCTCGAGCGCTTCGGCGATCGCGTACGTGTCGGCGGGCGAAAATGCCTTGTTGCGGACGAAGCTGTCGATCACGTCTTCATCCACGCCGAGCGGTTCCAATTTCGCGGTCACGATGGCTGCGATCTCGGCCGAGCTTTTGTCGCGGATCGGGTTTGCGAGTGTCGAGGCGGTGGAGGTCGCCGACACGGCAATACCGGCGCCGCCGGGGATCGCCGAAATCGCGGCGGTCACCGAGAGATCGCCCGCGGCCATCGCGCGCGCCACGTCGGCCAGGCCGTCGCGGAGCGGCGTGAAGTCGGTGTACGGGTCGACCTTCATTTCGAAAGCAAGTTCGCGCGTCGCCTTGCTGACGCCCGCCACGCTGTCGACGAGGTCGTCGCGGCTGGCGTTCGATTGTTCGACTTCGTCGACCGCGCGTTCGAACATGTTCGCGACGCCTGAGAATAGATTGCCCGTCGTCTCCACCGGGTCGAGGATCAGGTCGCGGCCGAAGCGGATGGGGGCGAGGCCCGCGTTGCCGAGCGCTTGGGCGAACGTCCTGGTCGTCGACATTTTCTCCAAAGCGGAGAGCGCGCGCAGTTCGTTCAGGCGCTGCTCCATCCGGCGTTGGCCGTTCACCTGGAAGCTGCCGTACGGCGTCTCGACCGTGTAGAGGCGAACGAAGCCGTCGGAGCGTACGCTTTCGGCGACCGTCCAATTCGGGCCCTTCACGTCGGTCCCGAGGATCGTCGCGGCGCTCATCGGCGCCGGCGTTTCGGCAAAAGCGGGCGCGGCCGCGAGGACGAAAAGCAGGCTTAACGCGTGGGCTTTCATGGCTTCCTCCCCGGCATTCCCGAGTTGCAAGAGTCGGGCGATTCCCCGACCGCCGCAAGACCCCTGCTGATTCTCTCTTTTCTTTAGTAAATTCAATAAGTTCCCTTGGGAAGTGAATTTTTGATCGTAAGAACCCTTGCCGCCCGATGCAACTTGGCGTTTTATCCCCTTCGGAGTTGGGGAACTTCAAAAAAACAAACGGTTCGGGGGAACAATGGGACCAAAGCTCCTTTGTTTGGTGGCCGCCGCGTTTTCACTCAGCGCGTGCTCCGTGGTTCGGTCTTATGTGGCCGATATGGATATGACGGGCGCCGTCAAATACTGCGAGAAGAAGCGGTCCAATCCCGACATTCAACCGATCGCCGGCAAGCTTCCCATCGTGCACGTCGATGAGATCGTGCCGGAAATGCTGATCATCGACGACGTTCCGACAGAAACCGAAGTCACCGCGATTCGCGCCCTTTCGCGCGATCAGCGCGACTGCCGCGACCACATCGAGGCGATCGCGAAGGATCAATGGCCGACGCAGACGTCGGCGCGCAAAGAGCTCGCCATGAAAGTCGACCTGGTGACGGCGCAGCTGCTGAAGCGGAACCTCACCTATGGCAACGCGAACCGGCTGATGCAGGAAGCGGCGCTTGCGGCCGAAGGCAAGTTCACGCAAGACCGCAAAGAGCAATTGGCGCAGGCGCGCCTGCAGGAAGTGGAGGCCTGGCGCACGATCGGCGACGGCGTTCGCGCCATCGCCGGCACGCAGAAGCCTGAGCCTTCGGGCGATCCGTGCACCTGGGTGGACAACAACGTCGACTGCCGCGCGCACTGAAAGACTTGCCGCACGTTCGCTTTCGCCGCTTCAATGAGCGTTCCGAATCGTAAGAGGAACGCTCATGGCCGAAGGTCTGGAACTCGAGTTTAACGACACGAACAAACGCATCGGCATCCTGATCGCCGTGATGGCGGGGGCGCTGGCGTTTGCCGAAGCGGGCGGCAGCAACGCCTCGGCCGATGCGCTGCGGGGCACGGTCGAGCTTTCGAACACCTGGGCGTTCTTTCAGGCCAAGACGATCCGGATGACGACGCTGAACGCGCAGGCCGAGTCGCTTGGACTCTTAAGCGCCGACATGGCGGCCGGCCCGCAGCGCGAGGCGGTCACCAAAACGGTCGCCGAGTGGCGCGCGACCGCGGCGCGCTACGACAGCGAGCCTGCGACCGGTGAGGGGCGCAAAGAACTCGCCGTTAAAGCAAAAGAGATCGAGGCCGACCGGAACGACGCCGCGGCCGCGAACGCGACGTACGATTTGTCGAGTTCGGCGCTTCAGCTCGGCATCCTGCTGGCCTCCGCCGCCGTGGTGACGGG
>JBKJZU010000245.1:0-3324 GCA_046715015.1 Micropepsaceae bacterium | reverse complement strand
CTGTTCTTCGGTGAGGATGTGTTCCTCGCCATCGGGTCGATCCTCCTGATGGTCGGGTTCATGGAACAGAGCGGGATCGCGGTGCAGCCGTTCGAGCTGTCGATGTGGGCGGTGCCGACCGCGATTGCTGCGTTCCTTGTGCATGGCGCCCGGCTGCTGCTTCGCGATGCGACAGCGAAGAAGGCGGACGCGAAATGATCACGATCCAAGCGGTCTATGTGCTGGTCGGCCTGCTCTTTGTCGTGTTTGCCGTCTTGAGCGTGCGCGATGCGGACAATCCGCGGCGCTGGACCACCGGCCTTTTCTGGGGGTTGTTCGCGACGAGCTTTCTCGCGGGCGATTTCTTGGGCGATCTCGGAAACGGCGTGCTGGTGTTGACCATGGCGCTGATCGCAGGCTTCGGCGGCTTGGCGACCGGCAAGGTTACGACCACGACGGCCGAGGAGCGAACGGCGGGTGCTGCGCTGCGCGGCAACGCGCTCTTTGTGCCGGCGCTCATTATTCCGTTGGTGACGGTCGTGGGCACAATCTTGATCAAGGGGATCGAGTTGCCGGGTCTCGCGCTTGGACCTTGGGCTTTGGTCGCGCCTTATTTCGAGACGAAGCAAGCGACATTGATTTCGCTCGCTGCCGGTGCCGTTGCCGCGACCATTGTTGCGCTCGCGATGTTCCGGCAGCCGCTTACCAGCCCTTTCCAAGAGGGGCGGCGGTTGATGGACGTCATCGGCTGGGCCGCGCTGTTGCCGCAGATGCTGGCATCGCTCGGCGCGGTCTTCGCGGTGGCCGGTGTCGGCAAGGTCGTCGGCGATATCGCGGCGCAGTGGGTGCCTGCCGACAACCTCTTCATTGCAGTCGCGGTCTATTGCGTCGGGATGGCCGCGTTCACGATGATCATGGGTAATGCGTTCGCGGCATTTCCGGTGTTAACGGCCGGCGTCGGCATTCCGTTTCTCATTCAGCATTTCCACGGCGATCCCGCGGCGATCGCGGCGATCGGGATGCTCGCCGGATTTTGCGGCACGCTGATGACGCCGCTTGCCGCGAACTTCAACATCGTGCCGGCGGCGTTGCTCGAACTCAAAAACCGGAACGGTGTGATCCTCGCGCAGATACCGACTGCACTCATCATGCTCGCGATCAACACGATGCTGATGTACGTGCTCGCGTTTCGCTGACGCGTTCGAACTTATGCACAGCGATATAGTTACCGCGATCTACATGTTGTGTGTTCGAGTCTTGAGGATTCAAGATCGATTCCCGCGTTAACGATCTGATTCAAAACATTTATTGACGCGGACTCAGACGTGATTCAACGTCACGAAGTCTTGCGGTGGTTTTGTTAGGGCACATTTCGGGGCCACCGCGGATTCCAAGAGTCAAACCACGTTCTGACGGCTTCGCCGGCAGCCATCGCGCTCGCCTGCATGACGCAACGGGACGGTAAATGTTGGGGGCCTTCATGGGCGTCGTCACGCGCACGATCACGCACTATCACGACCAAATTCTGCAGGGCGACACGATCGCCCGCATGAACGAACTGCCGGCGAAGAGCGTCGACGTCATCTTCGCGGACCCGCCGTACAACCTCCAACTCGAAGGCGAACTGCACCGCCCCGACCAAAGCAAGGTCGACGCGTGCGACGATCAGTGGGATCAATTCGACAGCTTCGCGGCCTACGACAAGTTTTCGCGCGAGTGGCTGGGCGCCGCCCGGCGCGTGCTAAAGGACAACGGCTCTATCTGGGTGATTGGCTCGTATCACAACATCTTCCGCGTCGGCACGGTGATGCAGGATTTGGGCTACTGGTTCTTGAACGACATCGTGTGGCGCAAGGCGAATCCGATGCCGAACTTCCGCGGGCGGCGCTTTACAAACGCGCACGAAACGATGCTGTGGTGCGCGAAATCGCGCGGTCAGAAGAACTATACGTTCAACTATGAAGCCATGAAGGCGTTGAACGACGACCTGCAGATGCGCTCCGACTGGTTCATTCCGCTCTGCACCGGCGGCGAGCGGCTGAAGGACGATAAGGGCGTGAAAGTGCACCCGACGCAGAAGCCGGAAGCGCTGCTGCACCGTGTGCTGCTCGCTTCGTCGAAGCCCGGCGACGTCGTGCTCGACCCCTTCTTCGGTACTGGTACAACCGGCGCGGTCGCGAAGAAGCTTGGCCGGCGCTTCATCGGCATCGAGCGCGACCCCGCCTACATCGCCGCCGCCAAGAAGCGGCTGACGCTCGTGTCGGCGAATTCGCCGGAAGATCTTGAAATCACTCGTTCAAAGAAAGAGGAGCCGCGCGTGCCCTTTGGAATGATTGTCGAACGTGGATTGTTGGAACCGGGCACGAAACTGTTCGACCCCGGCCGCAAGTATTCGGCGCGCGTGCGGGCGGATGGGTCGCTCTCTTGCCGCGACGCGACGGGCTCGATCCACCAGATCGCCGCGCGCGTCCAGAACCTGCCCGCCTGCAACGGCTGGACCTATTGGCACTTCGATGCGCAAGGCGTGCTGAAGCCGATCGACGTGCTGCGCCAACAAGTGCGGGCGGAGATGCACTGAGGGCCGCTTGGGCCGTCAGTGCTTAGACGAAGATTTTATAGGCGATCGCTTCGCCATCAGGGCGCCGCAGTGTGAACTCGGCGCCTTTTTCATGTTCGTCGACGAGCGCTTCGAGAAGGCGCAGTGCGTTGCGGATGACTTCCGCATAGGACGCGGCTTCCGTCTTTTCCTTCAGACGCTGCAGACGCTCCATCGCTTGCGGCGGAAGCTCGAGCTGCACGCGCGTCGTCGAACGGTCGCCGTTCTCGGCCGCGCTGCGGCGGTGATGGAATCCGTGGTGACGCATTACTTCTCCTCCGGCTTGGCGTTCGCGTCGCCACCGGTGCGGCGGTTGTGGCGGTAGAGTGCGCCGGCGGCACCCAAGCCACCGATCACGGCCAACGTGGCGAGCGGATAAAGGATCGCTGCAGTCACCGATGCGGCAGCGGCGGGAAGCACGAAGAGTGCTGCGACGGGTCCTGGCCCGTAGCGATAGAAGTGCCGCCGGCGGTGCATGTGACGCCCGCGCCAACGCGCTGCGCAAGGATGTTCTCCCCCATCGCTCTTCTGCGCGTCGTCGAGTGGGAAATCTTCGCCAACGCCGATGTTCAGTTTGCTCATCGATCTTGTCTCCATTCGATGCTGCAAACCCATTTAGGAACTCGACGCGCGAACGTCAATCATTAAATCATCAAAATATCATCATATGCGATTTGGCTCTATTTACCGCGGAAAAGCGGGCCCAGGTCGCGGTCGGCCAGCGCGTGGTCGATGACTTTGCGCATAAC
>JBKJZU010000244.1:0-7476 GCA_046715015.1 Micropepsaceae bacterium | reverse complement strand
GCCCTACGCCATAACCTTTATCGTCGTCTTGCGCCGGTTGCGTCGGCTTGGGCCGAACGGTTGGGATCCGAGGCGCGCTATCCAAGGACGCTGGACGAGTATCTTCAGCAATGCCACGCGCAGGGTCAGACGCGGTCGACGCCGTTGCTGCTGAAGTACGGTGCGGGCGACTACAACCGTCTACACCAGGATCTCTATGGCGGCGAGCAGTTTCCGCTTCAGGCGGCGGTGTTGCTCAGTGCGCCGGGTGCCGACTTCGCGGGCGGCGAATTCGCGCTGACGGAGACGGCGCCGCGACGGCAGACGCGGGTCGAAGTTGTGCCGCTTGATCAGGGTGACATGGTCATCTTTGCGGTGAACCACCGGCCGGTGCCGTCGACGAAGGGATTTTCGCGGGTCGCCATGCGTCATGGCGTGAGCACCGTGCGGCGCGGCGCGCGCATGACGCTTGGCATTATCTTCCACGACGCTGCCTAGGCGCGCTCTATCCGAGCGGCGTAACAGCCGCGTCGTGCGAAGTGGGCGTGCAGGTAGGCGACCTCTTTGTTCGCGAGGAGGCGTTCGATCAGCGGCTTCAAGTCTTTGCCGTCGGCGACGTCGGCGTCGCGCATCATACCGTCACGATCGTAGGCGCGTAGCGAGATCAAACGGACCTTCAGCTGCTCGGGAATTTCGCCTAGCCACTCGGCCCGCGCAACGAGCCTCTCGCGAACGAAGATCGGGCCTTTCGACGCGTAGGCGGTCTGCGCGGTTTGATGCGCGTACGAGACAAGGAGAAGCGCCTCGCCCGGTTCGGCATCCTCAAGCGTGACGCGGCAGGGGAACCCGGGCTTTGAATCGGCGACGTAACGCTTCGCGTTGTGGCGCGCCAATTCTTCGTCGCTCAATGCGAACAGATGCGTAAATGGCTGGGCGTCTAGGCCGATGATGCGGAAAGACATGTTTTGGTTCCCTTGTTTGGAACCAAGATGGCGCGTGGTTGTTGCCCACGCACTCCGCAAACTGACGTCAAACTTCCTATTGCAGACTTGCGTCGGTGACGACGCTTTGCAGCGTGGTGCAGTAGGAGCGCAGGTCCTGGCGCTCGGCCCACGTGCGGAAGCCGTCGCTCATCGTGTTGTTGTAGGCGACGTACTGGTCCTGACTGATCGTGCCGTTTTTGCGGGCTTCGGCGAGTTTACGGGTGATGTCTTGCGCCTTCATCCCGGCTTCGTCGGGCGTGCGGCAGGCCATGCGGACGGGCTTCGAAGCGCCGGCCGACTGTTTTGGTGTGGACTCGCCGCACGCAGCGAGTGCGAATGCGGCGACGATGCTTAACGCAATACGGTTCATACGCCCCATGTTCCAGAGCAGCTGCGTCAACGTCAATGGGTGCGCACCAGGGCTGCGACGGATCGGTATCAAAAGCGTGACGTTCGGGTATTGTGCCGCCCACGTTCGATTTTGGAGGGAAAACGATGATGCGCGTTCTCGCATTCGTGCTGTCGATTATCGGGCTTTCTATTGCCGGGGCCTTCCACGCCGCCGCAGACATACCGCCGCCCTACGACCTCTACGGCATTGGCGCGACGATGGAAGAAACCAAGTCGCTTCCTAAGATTACAAAAGTGGACGCAGGTGGACCCGCGGCGTCGGCCGGTGTGAGAGTCGGCGATCAGGTGCTGGCGCTCGACGGCACGTATTCCAAGGCGCCGATGCCGTTCTATTTCTTCGCGCGCGGTCTAACGGGCCCGAAAAACAGTGTTGCCGAGGTGATCGTTGTCAGAAACGACGCGCAGGTTTTGGTCATCAAGGTCAAGCGGACCGTCAGAAAGGGCTAACGGCCATGCCGATCGACAACCGATTGTCGAAGATGCTGGGCGTCGACTATCCGATCGTGCAGGCGCCGATGGGGTGGATCGCGCGCTCACAGTTGGCGTCGGCCGTGTCGAACGCGGGCGGGCTTGGCATCATCGAGACATCGTCGGGTGAGCTCGACGCGGTGCGCGAAGAGATCAAGAAGATGAAGCGGCTGACAGCGAAGCCGTTCGGCGTGAACATTGCGCTGGCCTTCGTGCGCGATCCCAATATCGCGAAGTTCGTCGAGGATGCCGTCGCCAAAGAGGGCGTGAAGTTCGTGACCACGTCGGCCGGGGATCCGGCGAAATTCTGCCGGGAGCTGAAGGCCTTGGGGCTTACGGTGTTTCATGTGGTGCCGACATTGAAAGCGGCGCTCAAAGCGGTCGATGCCGGCGTCGACGGCCTCGTCGTCGAAGGAGCCGAAGGCGGGGGTTTCAAGAACCCGCAACCGGTTGCTTCGATGGTGCTGTTGCCGCTGGTGCGCGAGAAAGTCGACGTGCCGATCATTGCCGCGGGCGGGATCACCTGCGGGCGGACGATGGCGGCGGCCTTCGCGCTGGGCGCCGAGGGCGTGCAGATGGGGACGCGGATGGTGTCGGCGGCCGAGTCGCCGGTGCACGAGAATTGGAAGCGCGCGATTGTCGAGGCCGAGGACACCGGCACCGTATTCTTGAACCAGTTTTCGCGGCCTGCGTTGCGTGCTCTTCGTACGGAGAAGACGGCGAGGCTCGAGCGCGAATTGGTGCCGGGCTATCAGGGTCCGTCGGTAATGGCGGAGTTCGGCCGCGCGAAGGACCTCTATTTCGGCGGCGACATGGAAGCCTCGATCGCGCTCTCGGGCCAAGTGGCGGGCCGTATCGACAGCGTGAAGCCGGTGAAGCAGATCATCGACGAGACGGTGGCCGAGTTTTACGAGACGCTCGGCGGGCTTGGGCGGCGGTATGTCAGGGCCTAAGTTGGCGATACGATTCGACGGGGAAGACTAATGCTCGTACCTGCCTCCGTATCCGATTATCGCGAACTGGCGCGGCGGCGGTTGCCGCGGTTGATGTTCGACTATGTTGACGGCGGCGCGTTCGACGAGGCGACGTTGCGCGCCAATCGCGACGATCTCAGCCGGCTCATGCTGAAGCAGAAAGTGCTGCGCGACGTATCCGCGCTCGACACATCGACGACCTTGTTCGGGCAGAAGTCGGAGTTGCCGTTGATTTTGGCGCCGATCGGGTTCGCCGGCATGATGGCGCGCCGGGCCGAGGCGCAAGCGGCGCGGGCCGCCGAGAAAGCCGGCGTTCCCTACACGCTGTCGACCGTCGGGATTTGCCCGATCGAGGAAGTCGCGCGGGCGACGTCGAAACCGTTCTGGTTTCAGCTCTACATGATGCGCGATCGCGGCGTTGTGCGCGAGATATTGGCACGCGCCCAGGCGGCGAACTGCGGGGCGTTGGTGTTCACCGTGGATTTGCCGGTGCTCGGCACGCGCTATCGCGACGTTCGCAATGGAATGGCCGGCGGCTTGTCGATTCCGCAAATGGCGCGAATGGCACTCAGTTTCGCGACGCATCCGCGGTGGATCTATGACGTCGCCATCAAAGGGCGGCCATTGTCATTCGGCAATCTGACCGGCGTCGTCAAAGGTCCAGTGGCGCTTGGACCCATGCTCGCGTGGACGCAGTCACAGATCGATCCCAGCGTCACGTGGAAAGACCTCGAATGGGTGCGCGGGGTTTGGAAGGGGCCGTTGATCCTGAAAGGCGTGCTCGATCCCGACGACGCGAAGGAGGCGGTGGCGACCGGGGCCGATGGCATTGTCGTGTCGAACCACGGCGGACGGCAGCTCGATGCGGCGCGCTCGTCGATTTCGATGCTGCCGAAGATCGTTGACGCCGTGGGCACGAAAACGACCGTGCTAATGGACGGCGGCATTCGTTCCGGCCAGGATTTGACGCGGGCGCTCGCGCTCGGCGCCAAGGCCTGCATGATCGGCCGCGCGTGGGTCTATGGCGTCGCGGCGAAGGGCGAAAAAGGCGTGACCGCCGTGCTCGAGACGATGAAGCGCGAGTTGCGCACCAGCATGGCACTCATCGGCAAGGCCAGGGTCGCCGATATCGACGCGTCGGTGTTGCAAGCCTAAGCGATCGGCTTCGTCGCGGCGAACTCGCGGCGCATTTCCGCGAAGGCGATCAGTTTGTCCTCGACCTTGCGGTTGATCGTGTCTTTCGGGTAGCGACCGTCGGGACCGCGCTCGCCCGCGGCGAAGCCGGTCAGAAGCGCAATGCCCTCATCAATCGTCGCGACTGAGAAGATGTGGAATTTGCCCGCTGTCGCCGCTTCGACGATCGCGCGGTCGAGCATCAGGTGTTGCTCGTTCGCTTTTGGGATCATGACGCCGTGCGTGCCGTCGAGGCCTCGTGTTTTGCAGAGCGCGAAGAAGCCTTTGATCTTGTCGTTGACGCCGCCGATCGCTTGGATTTCGCCGCGTTGGTTCACCGAACCGGTGACGGCGATGCCCTGCCGGATCGGAACATCGGAGAGTGCGGAGAGAAGCGCGTAGAGTTCTGCGGACGAGGCGCTGTCGCCGTCCACGCCGCCATAGGATTGCTCGAAGACGAGGCTTGCGTGCAGCGACGGTGGCCGGTCGAGCGCGTAACGGGTCGAGAGAAAGGAGCTCAGGATCAAGACGCCCTTCGAGTGCAACGGCCCGCCCAGCGCAACTTCGCGCTCGATGTCGATGACCTGGCCGGTGCCGACGCCTACGCGGGCGGTGATGCGGCTCGGCTTGCCGAAGGCATAGCCGCCCAACGACATCACCGAGAGGCCGTTGATTTGGCCGACCTTGGCGCCGGCCGTGTCGACGAGCATGATTTCGCGCTCGATCATCTCTTGGCCGCGGAGGCTGACGCGGTCGTGGCGGCGCTCCCACGCGACGCTGGCGCGGTCGATGTCAGCGGCGTCGATGATCTTATGGCCGGCTTCGGCGGCCCAGAAGTCGGCTTCGCGCAGATGGTCGGCAAGATTGCCAATGCGCAGCGAAAGCTTGCGCGCGTCTTCCGCTTCGCGGGCGAGTTCCTCAATCACCAGCGCAACGGCGGCTGGCGCCAGAGGTCGCAAGCCTTCACGCTTGGCGATCGAGCCGATCAGCCCGGCGTAATCGTTCGCGGTCGTGTCGGTCCAATCGACGGTGTCTTCAAAGTCGACGGCGATCTTGAAGAGTTCGGCGAAATCGGGATCGCCTTCGAACAGCGCGTAGTAGAGTTGGCGGTCGCCGAACAGGATTACTTTGGTGGAGAGCGGGATCGGATCGGGTTTCAGGCCCTGCATCGACATGATCGACATACGGTCGGTGGGCGATTCGATCGTGACCATGCGTGCGCGTAAGCAGCGCTTCAGCATCTCCCACGCGTAGGGTTCGAGCAGCAGCCGGCGCGCGTCGATCAAGAGATAGCCGCCGTTTGCGAGGTGCAGGCTGCCCGGCCGGATGAGCGTGAAGTCGGTGAACAAGGCGCCCATTTGCGCTTGTTGCTCGATGCGGCCGATCAGGTTGCCGATCGACGGGTTGTCTTCGACCACGACGGGCGCGCAGGATTTCGCGCCGTCGCCGACGAATAGGTTTACGCGGAAACGGCGAAAGCGCGGGTCGCTCTCTGGAATTGACTCGGGAACCGGTAGCGGACCGTCGTCGCCCTTTGCCTGAGCCGTGGTGCGAAAAACGGCGATGTGCTTGATCAGTTCAGCCGTCGTGGTTTCGACGTAGTGACGAATGTCGGGCAGGTCGGCCACGCTTTCGGCCGCGTCCTTCATCACGTCGGCGACGGTCAGGCTTGCGTATTCGCGGTCGAGGTCCGTCACGCGCTGGCGGCGATCGCGCTCCCATCCCGGCATGCGCTCAAGAAGTGTGGCGAGGTCTTGCTGCAGCGCTTCGATTTTCCCGATGATCGATTTGCGTTCTGGTTCGGAAAGCGCGTTGAACGCTTCGGGCGGCATCACGGCATCCTTGGCGAGCGGCGCGAAGGTGAATCCCGCCTGCGTTCGCATCAAGGTGATGCCCTGCGCGCGGGACTTTTCGTTCAGCACTTCGAACGCTTGTTCCTGTTCGTCGTTGACGCCTTCGAGCGCCGTGCGACGGCGCGCTTGGTATTCGGCGCTTTCGAAAACTGCCGGCACGAGCGTGACCAGCTCGTCGATCGCTTTGTCCATCGCGATCTTGAATTTGGCCGCGCGGCCAGACGGCATCGAGAGCGCGCGCGGCCGATCGGGCTGATCGACGTTGGCGACGTAGATCCAATCCGCCGGCGGATGCATTTTTTTGGCATAGGACTCGATCAAGCCGCGCACGGTGCCGTGCCGCGCAGTGCCGCGTTCGCCGAGCACGAACACGTTAAAGCCGGGCTTGTCGATGCGAGCGCCCAGGTCCAGTGCTTCGAGCGCGCGGCTCTGGCCGATGAGGCCATCGAACGGCGGAAGGTCGGCCGTCGTCTTGAACTTGAACGCCTTCGGGTCGCAGACGCGGCGCAAACGGGCCGGGGCCAGGCGCATCGCGTGGCTGGCGAGGTCGGCAGGCTTGTCCGGCATGAGGGCGTCCTTGCTGTCACGTCAAGGTGAATAGATAGCCGCATTTCGCGGTGCAACAGGAGGAATTTCCACGGCTTAAGTGGGGTGATTGAACACTGGCGCCAAGGGCTGTGGCGACTATAGTGGCGGCCCCGGGGACCGCTTCGTATTTCAGCTTCACCAATCGTTGCGGCCTCGGTCTCGAGGGAGACGTTTTCGCGCGATGAGTATCGACGCA
The DNA here is from genome assembly GCA_046715015.1 of Micropepsaceae bacterium. Taxonomy (GTDB): domain Bacteria; phylum Pseudomonadota; class Alphaproteobacteria; order Micropepsales; family Micropepsaceae; genus SZUA-430. The sequence continues at coordinate 851 of JBKJZU010000244.1, read as the reverse complement.
CTAGACGCGCCGGCCAAGCCAACACGGCCGGGAATGAAGCCGACGGATATTTCGAACCCCGACTATTTCCATAAGGTCGTCGACTGTCAGTGGGCGTGTCCGGCACACACGCCGGTTCCGGAGTACATCCGATTGATCGCGGCGGGGCGGTATGCCGACGCCTACATGGTCAATTGGAAGTCGAACGTGTTTCCGGGCGTGCTGGGCCGCACGTGCGACCGGCCTTGCGAACCGGCGTGCCGGCGCGGGCGCGTCGAGGCGGAGCCGGTTGCTATTTGCCGCTTGAAGCGCGTCGCTGCCGACAACAAGGGCGATATTCTCGACCGGCTGCCGAAGCCGGCCACGACGAAAAACGGGAAGCGGATTGCGCTGATCGGTGGAGGGCCTGCGTCACTTACCGTTGCGCGCGACCTGCTGCCGCTCGGCTATCACGTCGTGATCTACGATCAGGATCCGGCGGCGGGCGGCATGATGCGGACGCAGATTCCGAAGTTTCGCCTGCCCGAGAAGGTGCTCGATGAGGAGGTGAAGTTCATCACCGACTTGCAGCCCGAACTCCGGCTGGGCAAGCGCGTCGATAGTTTGAAGGCGGTGCTCGCCGAGGGCTACGACGCGGTGTTCGTCGGCTGCGGTGCGCCGCGCGGACGCAATCTCGAGCTGCCGGGCCGCGAAGAGGCGAAAGCGAACATCCATATCGGTATCGATTGGCTGTCGTCTGTTTCGTTCGGGCACGTCGGTAAGATCGGCAAGCGCGTGATCGTGCTTGGCGGTGGCAACACGGCCATGGACTGCTGCCGCACATCGCGCCGTCTGGGCGGCGACGAGGTGAAGGTCGTCGTTCGGTCTGGCTT
>JBKJZU010000243.1:0-3963 GCA_046715015.1 Micropepsaceae bacterium | reverse complement strand
AAAACCTCCCATTCACCCAGCCGCGGCGACGCTGATAGGTAACCTCGACCCAATCCCCGCCGGACCTTCGGCCGGTCAAGAGAAGGCCCGTCGCGTCGTGCGGGATCGTCAGCACGATCGCGGCGTTCGGGTTGGGCTGTGCGCGCATGTTCAACGCGTCGCCGGGGCGGACGTTGACAACGCCGTAAGCGACGGCGGCCAGGGCGATCGTCGCAGACAGTAGGCTTGCAAGAACAATCGTGAGCAGACGCACGGGCCGTATCTCCGCTAGGTCAATGAAACATGGCATACCGTTTCGCGTTGCACCACCTCGCGGCAGGACGCGCTATAGATTCGTTCTATCCTTTTCTGGGACCGACCCGATGACTTCGAACGGTTTTGTTCTCGATCCGCGCTTGGCCGGCGACACGGCTTGGCTGTGCGATTGGCCGCTGTCGGCTCTGCTCCTCATGAACGACCGGCGATATCCCTGGGTCGTGCTGGTGCCGCGCCGGCCCGGTTTGGTGGAACCGTTCGACCTTTCGCCGTCAGACCAGGAACGACTGTGGCGCGAGGTTGGACGCGCCGGATCGGCTCTCAAGAAGGCGAGCGGTTGCCGCAAGATCAATATCGGCGCGCTCGGCAATATCGTCTCGCAGCTCCACCTACATGTGATCGCGCGGAACGAGGGCGATGCAGCTTGGCCGGGACCGGTGTGGGGAAGGGGCGCTGCGGAGCGTTTCGAGCCCGCGGCGCTGGCTCTCGAGGTCGACCGCTACCGGCTCTTGCTTCAGCCGCCGGTCTGACTGGGCGGCCAAACGCACCCCCACTCCGCATCACGCGCGTCGCGATAGTGCTCTTTGTCGCTGCGGGCAACGGTTGTACGTTGAAGACCGCGCGCATTGCACAAGTCTAGATGAACGTGGCCGCCACTGCGGATCGGTTTGCGGACGATGCGCGCGGGTGCAACGCGGCGTGGCGGCTCGCGCGTCAGGACGACATAGCTGAACTTCTCATCTTCATAGCTAAGTGAGCCCAGCTTGGCCGATCGGTGGATCGCCGAGCGCGCAACCCGCAACGGCTGATGGCACCAGTCGGCGGTGGTCATGGGGCAGTGTTCGTTGTGCGTGCACGGAGCGGCGGCGTGCGCGCCCGCGGCAAGTGCGACTGTTCGCGCCGCTTCGCACACCGCAAATCCTTTGGGCGTTCCGGGCTCCAGAACGATCAGGGCAATGCGCGCCGCGGACCAAAGGCTCGCGATCGCACCGGCGCGTGCTGTCTCGGGGAATTCGTTGAGCGTGTAGCCCGCGACGATAACGTCATGCTGAGCGACCGTGCCTGGGAGGGCGCTTGTCCGGAACGAGCTTCGGATTTCAGTTGCGGCTGCGAGGCGTTCCGCAGTTGGGCGCCATCCTGAATCGCGTTCAAGCAGCGAGAACCCCGCGCTTGACGGGACGCCTATTGCCGCCAGCGATGCAGTGCCCGGGCCGGCGCCGACATCGAGAACGGTGCGGACATCAGCGAGATCGCAGACCGTTGCAAGTTCGCCCCACACTGCGCCTGCGGTGGCAAAGGTTGATGGAAACCTAACGGCCAGATAGGCGGCGCGCTCGACGGGGGACAGCGTGCGCGCAATAGCGCGTTGGCCGCGATAGGCCGCGGAAAGAGCGGCCGCCGCCGCGCGGATTGCCCCTGGGTCGTGCTCATCGAGTTCGGCCTCGATGGCCCGCGCTAGCGCTTCAGGAAGGGTTGCGATCATAACGGCACTTTAACCATGCGGACCTAACGTTGCCGAATGTCCGCCAAACATCCTAGCGGAAAAAATCCTTCAACCGACGACGCGCGCTTTCAAGAACTGAGAGCGCTGGTCGCCGACAGCGCATCTGCGCGCCGGGTTCTGGGCGTGCGGCACCTCGCAGTCGAGCTTGCATCGAACGAAACCAGCGACGACGAGCGGCGAATTCTCGAAGGTCTGCTGAAGCGGATCGTGAACGATACCGAACTCGCAGTGCGGGTCGCGCTGGCGACGGCATTGCGGCGGTCGCGTCACCTGCCGCGCGAAATTGCACTGATCCTTGTCGACGATGCGCTCAACGTTGCGCAACCGATTCTGGAAGAATCGCCCGCCTTGAGCGAAGCCGACCTCACGAGCATCCTGGCCGAGTGCGACGGCCGCAAACAGGTTTGTATTGCGCGCCGCGCGTCCCAGAGCGCCGTTGTGGCGGCGGCTGTTGTAGCTTGCGGAAACGCGGCCGCGATCACGGCGCTGATTGAATGCGGCAGCGACCTGGAGGAAGCCCTTTTGTGCCAGGTGCTCGACCGGTATGGCCGCTTCGAGACCGTGAAGGCGGCCATGGCCAGTCGGCAGAGATTGCCGGCAGCGGTTTGCGAACGATTGCAGAAGCTCATGCCGGGGCGTGCGCCGCTGCAAGCGGCACCCGACGAGATCTCGATCGACGAAGTGGAACGCTCACCTGCGCAATCTGCAAGCACGCGGGTGCACGTCGCGAAACTGCATGCGGACGGACGGTTGACGGCGCCACTGGTGCTGCAGGCGCTTTGCGGCGGCGACGTCCGCTTCGCCGAAGATGCGATGGCGGAGATCGCGGGACTGAGCGCGGAGAAGGCCGGGTTCCTGATCCATGATGCGAGCCCGTTCGGACTTAAGGCAATCTACCGTCAGTGTGCGTTTCCGGTCGCACTGTTTCCGGCGTTTCGCGTCGCGATCGATATGGTGCAAGCGCGCGAGTTGGAGCCGAACCAGTGTGACGATGCTGCGTTCACCGACCGCGTCGTCGAATGCATCCTTCAGAAATACCGTGAGCTCGAGGTCTGCGACCTCGACTATCTGCTTGCGAAGTTGGGCAGGGCAAACGCCGCTTAGCTGGCCGGTTTTGCTTGGGCCGTCTTGTAGTCGGCGATGTCGGCTTCGAGGTCTTCGACCTCTTCGCAGTTCGACGCGCAGATGCCCTTTAGGATGATGAGCTGCTCTTCGGCTTTCGGCAGGTTCTTCCGCATCAGATAGAGTTCGCCGAGATATTCGTGCGCGCCTTTGTGGCGTGCATCGAGCTTCAGCGCCTTTTCGTAGTAGCCGAGAGCCTCATCGAGCTTGCCCGTTTTCCTGCTGGCGAAACCCAGATAGTTCCAAGCGTCGGCGTCGCGCGGGTTGTCGGCAACGACTTTCTGCAGCAGAGGGATCGCCTCGGCGTATTGCTCGGCCTTGATCATGTATTCGGCCTTTTGGAAGTCGGTCTCGCGCGCTTCCTCCTTTTTGGATGAAGGGGAGGGGCGGGGAGTTTCGATGCGCGGTGTCGAGCCGCCGCCGGGGTTCGCCAGTGCATCCGTCGAGACGATGGCCAAAGCCGCTGCTGCGGTCAGCGAAAGAGCGATGCGATTGAGCTTCATGGCTAAGACCCTATGCGAGGTTTCTTGGGCCAGAATGCTCCGTTAACGTTGGCGCGGCAAGCGGGTGCTGTCAGGCGGTTTTCCCGCCGAAGTTGACTTGCGTGGAGCGGCGACCCAAGCATGGCGCCTCATGGGTCAGTCCTCAGTCGAAATGTCGAATGCAGGGCCGCGGGGTGCGAAGCGGCGGCTCGAGAGCCGTAAGCGGCTGCTCGCGGCTGCTCGTAAACTTTTCGTGACGCGCGGTTATCACGCGACCCGGCCGCAGGATATCTCGAAGGCTGCGGGTCTCGGACACGGCACCTTCTATTTGCATTTCAAGGACAAGCGCGAGTGCTTCCTCGCGTTTGTAGAAGAGGCGCGGGCCGAGATCGACGCCGCGATCTTGGCGCGCGCGCAGCACGCGAAGAGCCTTTCCGAATTCGTCGAGGCGGTGTTGACCGCGATCTACGATTTTTCGGAAGAACACGCCGGCGTGTTGGCCACCGCGCTTTCCGACGAGGCCATCATCGCAACGGGAAGCGGCGGGGTCGAGGAAGACACACTGCTGCACCGTTGGGGGGCCGAGTGGGGTGAGCTGCT
>JBKJZU010000242.1:0-6261 GCA_046715015.1 Micropepsaceae bacterium | reverse complement strand
CCTTCGCCCGAAGATGGGCTACGGCGTTGCAGCCTTCTCTCGCTCCGCGAGCGAAGGCTGGTGCCGCCTGCGTGACTCGAACACGCGACCCCCGCATTACGAACCATAAGTCTTTCTTGTGTCTGTATTTCATCGTAGTGCGCTCTAATACGCTCTGGTGCGCGGAAGAACGCGGTCTCGGAGGCGTCGAGCATATTTCGAGAAGTGAACTGGTGCGGAATGCCGTGAACCGGTTTGGAGGCCATCGAACTCCAGAAACTGCAACCACGGTGCAAACACAGAGGTGATAGGCGCTAATCTGTCGCTCCGCCGTCGATCAGAATGGTTCTTCGATTCATCACGCCACCGGCCGAATGTCATCGGCATGTGGTGGATAGGGAGCGGTGGCGCGATCATCGATAGGTCTGCCGGCCAATTTGCTCGCGAACCCATGATTGATGTCGCGATGATGGGCCTCGTCTGCCCGCACCACCATAACGACATCGCGCAGCGTGGCGTCGTCGGGCAGCTTCCAATAATGCTTCGCGATGGCAGGCGCCGGGACGTTGGGTGAGCGGCCTTCGTCGATTTCCTGAAGGTAGAGCGTATAGGAAATCACCGCCTCCTCTTCGAAATACCCGACGACGCGGTGAGCGGTGCGTGCAGACACAAGGTAGAGTAGGAAGAAGCCGATGAAGAAAATCGCTTGCGCGACCAGGATAACCATCCGTTCGAAGAACGTGGGCTTTGCTATTTCGACAAATGTCATCAGATGCATTCGTTCGTTCTCGGCTTCTTCCATCAGCGTGCGAATCCAACCCTGGTCATCGGTCATGCGGCGCAGGCACTTGAAGTGCGTCAGCATGGCTCCGACCATCCCGGGGACGGCGGCCACCGTTTCAAGGACTATCGCGCGATGACCATAGCGTTTGGCGAAGAACGTGTCGGCACTGAACCGAAGCAGTTTTGTAAAGCCGAGCGCGAAGCGGTCGGAGAAGCCGTGCGGCGTGTGATGTGTCGCTGGCTCGGCATCGGCGTTGTCGATGCGACCGGGCGATTTACCGGCAAGGATTGTGTTCACCATCCGCCCACGTCCTCCATGGCTTGAGAATTCACGTGCCAGCCAAGCATTCAAAAAAAAGCTCCACGAACTGTCATTCTGAGGTCTTTCCACCGAAATGCTTACTAGGGCGTCGGCTGGCGAAACGCGCTTTTGGAGAGCTTTCTCCCGTGGGCCGAGATAGACGAGCGCTTTCAACGGTGGTCTCCCGCCTGTCAGCGCGAAGACGACATTCACGCATGACAATTATCATGGTGAATCGAACAACAGCTCTTGAGGCGACATCGACTAAACGTTTGTCTGGACGCTTCGTTCCACGACAGAGCGCAGCCAGCGGCTCACAGCCCCTGCAATCAACCGAGCGGCAGCGTGACAAGGCGGTTCTCGAAGAGCGCATTCGCGTGTCCGACCGGGCGGACTAGCTCGCTCACGCTTCGTTCTGAAAAAGTTCATCCACCGCAGCCAAGAGCTCCGCGTGGTCGACCGGTTTCGACACACGCGGCGCAGTTCGGAACTCGGGTGGAAAATTCGCCTGGTCGCCGTACCCGGTCGAGAACAAGAAGGGGATGCCGCGGCCGCGCAACACTTCGGCGACGGGGAAAATCATCTCGCCGTTCAGATTGACGTCAAGTACGCCGCCGTCGAGGTCGCTATCGCGCGCCAGCCCGAGCGCCTCCGCTAAGCGACTGGCTGGCCCCACAACTTCATAACCAATGCGTTAGAGACTCAAACGATAGCGGCTCTTCAGAGCGGGCAGCCCGTTTGGTGCGGTTTCAGCAGCACGAAACAAAGGCTCGTATTAGTCGGCCGGCTGCGGTGTCCAGTAGAGGGCGTCGACATTGTAGCCAAATGCCGCAAGACGTGCCGTGAGCTGTTGCTTAAGCGCCTCGTCGATTCGACGCTTGCGCGCCAGCACCCACAAGTACCGTCCGGAAGGCTCTCCCACCAAGGCCCAGCTGTAGTCGTCCGCCACGGCCAAAATCCAGTAGTCGCCTTCGAACGGCCAAAAAAACGACACGGCGAGTTTTGCGTTCGAAGTGGTGTCAACGACTCGCGCGAGTCCTTCAGCGACATCCAAGGGTCCGTTCAGCTCTCCCTTGCGACAGCGGTTGACCACCGCAATAGAACCGTCGTCTCGCAGCGAATAGTCAGCGGTCACAGCGACACAGCGCTCCTCGAACTCATTTGGAAATCGAGCGATCTCGTACCAGCGGCCGAGGTAACGGGTGAGTTCGACATTGGCCTCCGTCTCGAGTTTCGTCGCGGCAGCGCGATTTACACGAGGGGCATCGCAGCCCCAAAGGGAAAGCGCCGCAATTGCAACGATGGTGGTTCGGCACACTCTCATCGAAATATCCGCAGTGAAGATGCGTCGATAAACCGAACGCTTAATTTGACCTTGCGGTTCCTGCGTCTAAGCATCGGCCCGCTTAAGCCATGACTCTGTCGCGAATCGGTGCGTCTTCGTCGGCGCCGTTGGTCGCATGCCAAGGAATGAGGACGCCAAGTCGTTGGGCGACCGCCATCGCGCTGACGACACCGTCTTCGTGAAACCCGTGTCCCATGTAAGCGCCGCAGAACCACGTATTGCGTTGACCCTGCATGTGCATCAGGCGCTTTTGCGCGGCAATTGCTGCTGTGTCGAACACCGGGTGATGAAAGAGGTGTGTGTCAAAGACATGCGCCTTGTCGACCGCGCGCGTTGGGTTAAGCGTGACGAATAGGGGATAGGCGGGGTCAATGTTCTGCAAGTTGTTCATCCAGTAGGTGAGCGAAATCGCGGTCTCGTCGCCCTCGCCGTCGGCGTGATAATTCCAACTCGCCCAGCACCGCCGCCGTTTGGGCATGAATTGCACATCCTTGTGCAGGATCGCGACGTTCGGCTGGTACTTGACTGCACCGAGCGCACTCGCCTCCGCGTCACCCGCGTCCGCGAGAAGCCCGAGCGCTTGGTCGGAATGGCAGGCAAAGACGACGTGATCATGGATGTGCTCCGCGCCGCTAACATCGGTGATCAGCACACCTGACGCCGTTCGCTGGACCTTGGTCACGCCGCAACTGCTGTGTACGCGGTGCATGAAGGGCGCACTTATGCGCTCGACATACCGCTCCGACCCGCCATCGACGGTCAGCCATTGCGGCTGACCGTTCATCGACAAGAGACCGTGATTCTCGAAGAAGCTGACGAACAAGTGCGCTGGAAAGGCCAGCATCTGCTCCGGTCGACTGCTCCAGATGGCGCCTGCAATCGGCAGCAGGTAGTAGCGTTTGAACCAATCGCTGAGTCCCATCGCCTCAATGAGTTCGCCGAGCGTGATCGCAGGCTCGCGCTTCACGCGTTCGCTCACCTCGCTGTTGAAGCGCAGTACGTCGCGGAACAGTTTGAGGAAGCGGGGCCGCGCTAGGTTGCGCCTCTGACCGAAGATCGTGTCCAGATTCTTCGCGCCCCATTCCAGCCACCCGTCGCGCACGCTGAGCGCATACGTCATGTCGCTCGCCTTGACGGCAACGCCGAGGCGGCGGAACAGGGCAGTTAAGTTGCGGTAGTTGCGTTCGTTGAAGACAATGAACCCGGTGTCCACCGGAATGATCCGATCGCCGTGTCGCACCGTAACAGTTCGACTGTGTCCGCCGAGCCGGCCAGCCTTCTCGTAAACTGCAATTTCGTGCCTGGGATGGAGAAGATATGATGCCGATAGACCGGCGATGCCTGCTCCGATGATCGCTATTTTAGCCATGTGCGGTCTACGAAGCCGACGGTGGACTGGATCAGCATGAGTCGCGAGGCGGTTAAGGGCCGACTGCCGTTCACGGTGCTCGGGGCCTATGGTGCGCCGGCGGCAGCCTTTGCGATCTTGTTGTTGCCGCCTTATGTTTTTCTGCCCGCCTTTTACACCCAGACGCTGGGGCTTCCGCTCGCGGCAGTGGGCTATGTCATCATCGCATCCCGCGTATTTGATGCGCTAATCGACCCAGTCATCGGCTTCCTCAGCGACCGGACGCGAGGACGCTTCGGCAGGCGCAAACCGTGGATCGCGGCCGGCGCGCCGCTTGCGCTCGTATCCGTCATTTTTCTCTTCGTTCCGCCCGCCGCGCCTTCGCTGCTCCAATTCGCAATCGGCATTTTCGGAATGACTCTCGGCTGGACGATGATGATGCTGCCGTACGCCGCATGGGGCGCCGAGCTCTCGGGCGACTACCACGAACGCACGCGCGTCGCCGGTGTGCGCGAAGGCGTCGGGCTCCTGGGAACGCTCATCGCCGCGTCGTTGCCGAGCGTGTTAGGCGCCGCTGGATACACGGATCCGCGCGTCCACATGGCTGGACTAGCGGTTGTCGTCGTCGCGCTCATGGTGCCGAGCGTGAGTTGGCTTCTCGCCCGAGTGCCAGAGCCGGTGCCATTGACGCGCGGTCGCGCGCATCTGCGCGACGGCTTGCACGCGCTGCGGGAGAACGCGCCGTTTCGCCGTCTCATCCTTGCTTATTTGATCAACGCGCTCGCCAACGGCCTGCCGGCCACGTTGTTCTTGCTCTTCGTCGCTCACGTGATCGGCGACGCGGAGGCCTATGGTCCGCTGCTGCTCGCCTATTTCGTGGCCGGGCTCGTAGCGATTCCGTTTTGGTTTTGGCTTGCGAGGCGGCTTGGCAAGCACCGTGCCTGGGCACTGTCTATGATCGGCGCCTGCGCAGTCTTCGTCTTCACGCCGTTCGCCGTCGGCGAAGGCGACATCGTGCCTTTTTTCGTCATCTGCATATTGTCGGGTATCGGCGTCGGCGCGGATCTTGTGTTGCCGGCGGCGATACAGGCCGACGTGGTCGACCTCGATACAATGGCCTCCGGAGAACAGCGTACCGGATTATTTTTCGCGCTGTGGGGCATAGCAACGAAGCTGGCATTTGCTCTCGCGGCGCTGTCGCTGCCGATTCTGTCGGCGGCAGGCTTCGACGCTGGCGCTTTCGACGCTGACGGAAAAACTGCCAACAGCGCGGGCGCGCTTGCCGCGCTCATGCTGCTCTACGCGGTAGTGCCGGTTGGCTTGAAAGTGATTGCGATCGCTTTGATTTGGAACTTTCCGTTGAGTGCCGCGCGACAGGCAGAAGTAAGGGCGAAAATCGAGGGAGGGGAAGTCGCGACATGAAGGCCGTGGTGATCACAGGTGTGTCGAGCGGGATCGGCCTGGGTATCGCCCAGGCGCTCTCGGTCAAAGGCGTTCACGTCTTCGGCAGCGTCCGCAATGAGGATGACGCGAGGAATGTCGGGCGCTCCCTGCAAAACTTCACGCCGCTGTTGTTAGACGTTACGGATCAGTCTGCGGTGCGCGCCGCGGCGGACATGGTGCGCACGGCCCTCAAGGGGCGAAAGCTTTGGGGACTGGTCAACAATGCGGGCATCGCGATACCAGGCCCGATCCTCCATCAACCGCTTGCCGAGTTTCGAAAGCAGATCGAGGTCAACCTGATCGGCGCCTTCGTTGTTTCCCAGACCTTCGCGCCACTGCTCGGCGCGGACAGCGCGCTGGGCGGATCGCCAGGGCGCATTGTCAACATCTCTTCACTCGGAGGTAAGATCGGCTCGCCGCTGCTTGCCGGTTACTGTTCGTCCAAGCACGGGTTGGAGGGGTTGTCGGAATCGTTGCGACGCGAGTTGGTTGTCTACGGGATCGACGTTGTAATCATCGGGCCGGGCGCGGTTAGAACGCCGATCTGGGACAAGGCGCACGGCGGAGATGCACGCTACGCCGGCACCAACTACGGACCCGCGATGAAAGCGCTCGGCGCAATGATGGAGCGCGCCTCGCGCGACGGTCTCAGCGTCGATCGTGTCGGCGAGCTCGTCCATCGCGTGCTGACGAGCCGGCGCCCGGGCGTGCGCTATGCGCTGGCGCCCAGCTATGTGTTCGATTGGCTGTTGCCGCGTTTCTTGCCGGCGCGTTGGATCGACTCGATGTTTGCAAGAAAACTAGAGCTCATCGGTTGACGGGTCGATCCATAGCGCAACGCAGTGCGTAACAATGACACCACCTTCGGAGACACGCGATGTTCCAATGCCTCATCGCTTACGGCGCTACGGCGCTTTTGTTCGTGACGTTCGATTTCGTTTGGCTGAGCACGGTTGGCCAGACGGTCTACAGACCCGCCCTCAAGGGTCTGTTTGCCGACGAAATCCGATTTGCGCCTGCGATCGCCTTCTATCTGCTCTATCCTGCAGGCGTCGTGGTGCT
>JBKJZU010000241.1:0-4021 GCA_046715015.1 Micropepsaceae bacterium | reverse complement strand
ACCGTTGGGGGCCAAAGCCCGGCGAGCCCGGCTGCCAAATGCCTGCAGATACGGTCGCCGAAGTACTGTAGTGCGCAGGCTGCGTCGAGCCGCTCGATCGCGAAGGGCGGCTCGCCAGCGGCTACGGTGCACTTGCGATACCAGCCGAAGCGGGGTCATAGTGATCTCTGAGGTCAGAGGGATTCCCGCCGCATGTGTGGTGTCATTCGCATCCGGTAGCTGATGTTCAGCTCGGCGCTTGGACGAGCCCGCTTCGGGCTTGAAGCGCCATCGCGTTTCCTTATCCTCGTTTTCACGGCAGGTTCATGGCTTACTTGGCAAACGGCGCGGTCAACCGCGTCAATGTACACTATGCAATTCAGGCGTTCGCGTCGGCGGGGGCCGGGACGTTTCTGCTCGTCTATTTTTTGCGTGCCGGGCTTTCCGTTGCCGAGACATTGTTGGCGCTCGCGCTGATCATTCTCGGGCGGTTCGTTTCGCGGCCATTGGTGTTGCCGCTCGCGAAACGGTTCGGGTTGAAGACGACGCTCATCATCGGGACGCTGCTGCTGGCGGCGCAGTATCCGGTTGCAGCTTGGATCGACGGGTTGTCGGTTGGGCTTGTGCTCAGGTGCGTGTTTTCGGCTGTCGGCGATGCGTTCTATTGGACGAGCTACCACGCGTATTTCGCGTCGCTGGGCGATAGCGAGCACCGCGGGCATCAGATCAGCGCGCGCGAGGCGATTGTCGCGGTGATCGGTATCGTCGCGCCGGTCGTCGGGACGTGGGCGTTGGTTACGTTCGGACCGCTCGTCACGTTTGCGGCGGCCGGGGTGGTGCAGGCGCTTGCCATCTTGCCATTGTTGAGCCTGCCCGCGGTGACGGTGCACGCCAAGGCGCCGGGTGCGTTCCGGCATGCGCTTCGCGGGGCACGGATCTTTGCGGTGCACGGGTGGTTTACCGGCGCATACGTCCTTGTGTGGTGGATCGCGCTCTTCGTGGCGCTCGACAAGAGCTACGCGTCGTTCGGCGGCGCGATGACGTTGGCCGCGATTGCCGGTGCGGCCGGCGGGCTATTGCTCGGTAAGGGGATCGACGCTGGGCACGGTGCGCGGGCGGTCGTGTTCGTGTTCGTTGGAATGGCGGCGGCGATTTTTTTGCGCGGCACGAGCCTCGATACGCCCGCTGTCGCGGTTTCAGCGAACGTGCTCGGTGTGTTTGCGATGTGCTTCTACGTGCCGGTGCTGATGACGGCCGTCTATAATTTGGCGAAGGCCTCGCCGTGCGCGCTTAGATTCAACATCGCGACGGAGAGCGGGTGGGATGTCGGGTGCTTCAGTGTGTGCGTGATCTCGGCAGCTCTTGCGTACAACGATGTGCCGCTCGGCGTTGCCGTGTTGCTTGCGCTACCGACCGTTGCGGTGATGGGATTCTTGTTGCGACGGCACTACAGGCGCGCTGTGTGAGAATTTCTACTTCGCGGTTTGGCGCTTCGGCGCGCGGCTCTTTTTCAGCGTGCGTTTGGGGGCGACCGTCTTTGGCGCTTCGGCTTTGGGAGCCATGGTGGCGAGCAGGCGGTCGAAGCGAACCATGGCTTCGTGCGGGCGGCGGGCCGTGACGGGCTTCTTCTTCATCGGTTTCGCTCCACAGCGCCGGTTTTGACGGACTTGATGTGCATTAATTGTTCTACGTTGTCGAAGGGGATAGTTTTTGCAGGCGTTGAAAGGAACAAACATCGAATTTACATCCAAAATATCATCAATTTCAATGTCTTAACTATGCATTGCGAAATGAGAACGAACGGCGTACATGTCCTCGCGTTGCAGGCGCAGACCCTAAAGTGAAATAAGGAGCAGGACCCCAATGAGCACCGCACTTCGCGTCGTAGAACAGCAGGACGATATGGACCGTAAGAAAGCACTGGAAGCGGCCTTGAGCCAAATTGATCGCGCCTTCGGCAAGGGCTCGGTGATGAAGCTCGGCGCGAACCAGAAAGTGGCCGAGATCGAATCGGTTTCGACCGGATCCTTGGGCCTCGACATCGCGCTCGGGATCGGCGGCTTGCCGCGCGGCCGCGTGGTCGAAGTCTACGGACCCGAATCCTCGGGCAAGACGACGCTCGCGCTCCACATCGTGGCCGAGGTCCAGAAGGCGGGCGGGGTTGCCGCCTTTGTCGACGCGGAGCACGCGCTTGACATCGGCTATGCGAAGAAGCTCGGCGTGGACATCGGCGAACTTCTGGTTTCGCAGCCGGACACGGGCGAGCAGGCGCTTGAGATCACCGACACGTTGGTGCGCTCCGGCGCGGTGGACATCGTGGTCATCGACTCGGTTGCGGCGCTGACGCCGAAGGCCGAAATCGAAGGCGAGATGGGCGATTCTCTGCCCGGCCTGCAGGCACGATTGATGAGCCAGGCGTTGCGCAAGCTCACGGCCTCGATCTCGCGCTCGAACACGATCGTGCTCTTTATCAATCAGATCCGCATGAAGATCGGCGTCATGTTCGGTAATCCGGAAACGACGACCGGCGGTAACGCGCTGAAGTTCTACGCGTCCGTGCGGCTCGATATTCGCCGTATCGGCGCGATCAAAGAGAAGGACGACGTCGTGGGCAGCCAGACGCGCGTCAAAGTGGTCAAGAACAAGGTGGCGCCGCCGTTCCGGCAGGTCGAGTTCGACATCATGTACGGCTCGGGCATTTCCAAAACGGGCGAGCTGGTCGATTTGGGCTCCAAGGCCGGGATCGTCGAGAAGTCGGGGTCGTGGTTCTCCTACGAGAGTCAGCGGATCGGTCAGGGCCGAGAGAACGCGAAGGCGTTCTTGGCCGAGAACCCTGACATCGCGGCGAAGATCGAGGCGGCGGTGCGCGCGAATGCCGGCATCCTGGGCAACGTGCTCGCCACGCCGCCGGAGAAGGATGCTGACGACGATGATGAGGAATAGGCCCTAAGCAACATCATCAACGGAACTCTCTCCACCCCCTCAGTGCCCCCCCAAAGTGGAGAGATTAGGCCCGGACCTTTCCCCCAAAGGTCCGGGCCGTCCTATTTCTAGCGCTACAAACGCGGGGGATGTCGCCTGGACAGGTGGTTGGTTGGCCGATACATCCTGCTCATTCCACCATCTTGAGCCGCCATGACGACCGCCCTGAACGACATTCGCTCGACGTTTCTCGACTACTTCGCACGGCATGGCCATGCGCCGGTGGCGTCGTCGCCGCTGGTGCCGCGCAACGACCCGACGCTCATGTTCACGAACGCGGGCATGGTGCAGTTCAAGAACGTGTTCACGGGAGCGGAGAAGCGGCCTTATTCGCGCGCGGTCTCGTCGCAGAAATGCGTGCGCGCCGGCGGCAAACACAACGATCTCGACAACGTCGGTTACACGTCGCGGCATCACACGTTCTTCGAGATGTTGGGGAATTTTTCGTTCGGCGACTATTTCAAGGACGTCGCGATCGAGCTTGCTTGGAACCTGATCACGAAGGAGTTCAAGCTCGACACCAAGCGCCTGCTGGTCACGGTCTATTCCGAGGACGACGAGGCGGCGGCGCTTTGGAAGAAAATCGCGGGGTTTCCCGAATCCAAGATCATCCGGATCCCGACCTCCGACAATTTCTGGTCGATGGGCGATACGGGGCCGTGCGGGCCGTGCTCGGAAATCTTCTACGACTACGGCGATACGGTGCAGGGCGGGCCGCCAGGTTCGCCGGATCAGGACGGCGACCGGTTCGTCGAGTTCTGGAACCTCGTCTTCATGCAGTTCGATCAGGTGGCGAAGGGTGAGCGCGTGCCGCTGCCGAAGCCCTCGATCGACACGGGCATGGGGCTTGAGCGCATTTCCTCGATCCTGCAGGGCAAGACCGACAACTACGACACGGATCTGTTCCGCCGGTTGATCGATGCGTCGGCGCAAGCGACCGGACAGCATGCGAACGGCGCCCACGCGGCTTCGCACCGGGTGATCGCGGATCATTTGCGCGCGTCATCGTTCCTGATCGCGGACGGCGTGACGCCGTCGAACGAAGGGCGCGGCTATGTGC
>JBKJZU010000240.1:0-4868 GCA_046715015.1 Micropepsaceae bacterium | reverse complement strand
GAATCGCGCGGCGCGGCCGGTCGAAGGGCGATCAGGTCTTCGGGTAGATCGAAGTCGAAATCGGCGACGCGCAACTCTAGGACTTCGGTTTCGGCTTCGTGCCGTTGCGCTTCAGCGGCACGATCGTTCCCGGCCGCGCCATGAACTTCACGCCTTGTGCGACGAATTTTTCGCGGACGCGTTCGGCAACGTAGGGCGAGGTGAAGTGCGAGATGTCGCCACCGAGCGAGGCGATTTCCTTCACGAGGCGTGAGGCGATCGCTTGGTGTTTCGCGCCGGCCATCAAGAACACCATCTCAATCTCGCGATTGAGAGCCATGTTCATGCCGACCATCTGAAATTCGTATTCGAAGTCCGAGACTGCGCGCAGGCCGCGGATGATGAAGCTGGCGCCGATTTTTTCGGCGAAATGCATGAGCAAGATGTCGAAGGGTTCGACCGTGATCGTCACGCCGGCATCTTTCGCGATCTGGGCGACTTCGTGCTTGACGATGTCGACGCGCTCATCGAGCGGAAAGAGCGGGCCCTTCGCCTCGTTGATGGCGACGCCGATTACCAGGTGATCGAGCAGCTTCACCGCGCGCCGCACAATGTCGAGATGCCCGTTCGTGATCGGGTCGAAGGTTCCGGGATAGAGCCCCGTACGTTTGGCCATGGAAGCGCCCCTGCAAGCGGCGGTGAGCCGCCGGCCGATCTTTAGCCGACCTTGGTTGCGTTGCAACCAAGGACCAGCGTTAAGGATTGACTAAGCGGGCGGCTCTTCGCCGACGCCTTCGATCTCCTGGGCCTCGCCAATGCGCTCGACCGAGACGACGCGTTCGCCTTCGCCCAACCGGAACAGGATGACGCCCTGGGTGGCGCGTCCGGCGACCCGGATCTGGCCGACGGGCAGGCGGATCGTCTGGCCGCCGTCGGTGATCAGCATCAGCTGGTCCGTGTCTTCCACAGGGAAGGAGTCTGCGATGCGCGAATTCTTCTTGGCCATCGCCATGGCGACGATGCCCGAGCCGCCACGGCCGATGACGCGGTATTCGTAGGCGCTGGAGCGCTTGCCGAAGCCGGTTTCTGAGACGGTGAGCACGAACTGTTCCTGTGCGCCGAGTTCGGCGTAGCGTTCCGGGGAGAGTGCGGCTTCGGGTGCGTTCGTATCTTCGCCCTCCTCCACCTGGATCTCGGCGACTTCGCCTTCCTCACCCGCCGCCCGGCGCATGGCCGTGGACTGACGCAGGTAGGCACGGGCTTCATCGACCGTTGTCTCGACGTGGCGGAGAATCGCCATGGAGACGACTTCGTCGCCCTCAGCCAGCTTGATGCCGCGCACGCCGGTCGAATCGCGGCCCTTGAAGACGCGCACGTCTTCGGTCGAGAAGCGGATGCATTTGCCGAGCCGCGTGGTCAGCAGCACGTCGTCGTTCTTGGTCGAGATGGAAACGCCGGTGATCGCGTCGCCGGCTTCGATCTTCATGGCGATCTTGCCGTTCGCCTTCACGTTCGTGAAGTCGCTCAACGCATTGCGGCGGATGTCGCCCGATTTCGTCGCGAACATCACCTCGAACTTGTCCCACTCGAGTTCGGCCTCTGGCAGCGCCAGGACCCTGGTGACGGATTCGCCTTCCTTCAACGGCAACAAGTTGATCAGTGCCTTGCCCTTGCCTTGCGGGGTCGCGAGCGGCAGGCGCCAGTTCTTCAGCACATAGGCCATGCCGACCGAGGAGAAGAACAACAGCGGCTGGTGCGTCGAGGCGACGAACAAGCTCGTCACCCAATCTTCGTCCTTCGTCGCCATCGCCGCGCGGCCGCGGCCGCCGCGGCCTTGCACGCGGTAGGCGTTCAGCGGCACCCGCTTGATGTAGCCTTGGTGCGTGACGGTCACGACCATGTCTTCGCGCTGGATCAGGTCTTCGTCTTCGACTTCGAAGTCGACGTCCATGATCTCGGTCTTGCGTTCGGTCGCGAAAGCGGCGCGGGCGGCTGCCAGTTCTTCGCGCACGACGGTCATCAGGCGTTCGCGCGAGCGGAGGATTTCCAGATAATCTTCGATGGACTTGCCGAGGCCCATCAGTTCATCGCCGATTTCGTCACGGCCGAGCGCGGTCAGGCGCTGCAGACGCAACTCGAGGATCGCGCGGGCTTGTTCGTCCGACAGCTTCAGCGTGCCGTCGGCCTGCATCGCGTGACGCGGGTCGTCGACGAGGGCGACGAGCGGCGCCACGTCGAGCGCGGGCCAATAGCGTTCCGTCAAACGGGTGCGCGCCGTGCTTGCATCGGGGCTTGAGCGGATGATGCGGATGAACTCGTCGATGTTGGCGACCGCGATCGCCAAGCCCACCAACACGTGGGCCTTGTCGCGTGCGTCGTTCAGCAGCTTTCTCGTGCGGCGGGCGACGACCTCTTCGCGGAAATTCACGAAGGCGCGGATCATGTCCTTCAGGTTCATCACCAGCGGGCGGCCGCGATCGAGCGCCAGCATGTTGACGCCGAACGACGTCTGCATCGAGGTGAAGCGCCAGAGCTGATT
Organism: Micropepsaceae bacterium; assembly: GCA_046715015.1. Classification (GTDB taxonomy): domain Bacteria; phylum Pseudomonadota; class Alphaproteobacteria; order Micropepsales; family Micropepsaceae; genus SZUA-430. Next base: position 2,350 of record JBKJZU010000240.1, on the reverse strand, counting down.
GAGCACGACGTCCGCCATCGCGTCACGCTTCAGCTCGATGACGACGCGCATGCCATGGCGGTCTGACTCGTCGCGCCCGTCCGCAATGCCTTCGATGCGCTTATCTGCGACCAGTTCGGCGAGGCGTTCGATCAGCAGCGCCTTGTTCACCTGGTACGGCAGTTCGGTGACGATGATCGCTTCGCGATCCTTGCGAACCTCTTCGACATGCGTGCGGGCGCGCACCACGACGCCGCCGCGGCCGCGCACGAGCGCAAGGCGGGCGGCGTTGCGGCCCATGATGATGCCGCGTGTGGGGAAATCGGGACCCGGGACGATGTCGACGAGTTGTTCCACGCCAATTTCGGGATCGGCAATGTAGGCCAAGCAAGCGTCGACGACTTCGCCCAGATTGTGCGGCGGGATGTTCGTCGCCATGCCGACGGCGATGCCGGACGAACCGTTGACGAGCAAGTTCGGGAAGCGCGCCGGCAGAACGACGGGCTCATGGTCCTGGTTGTCGTAGTTCGGTTGAAAGTCGACGGTGTCGAGGTCGATGTCTTCGAGCAGCGCTTCGGCCGCCTTCGTCATGCGCACTTCGGTGTAGCGCATGGCCGCCGCGGGGTCGCCATCGACGGAGCCGAAGTTGCCCTGCCCGTCCACCAAGGGCACGCGCATCGAGAATTCTTGTGCGAGGCGCACGAGCGCGTCGTAGACCGATTGGTCGCCGTGCGGATGGTACTTGCCGATCACGTCGCCGACGACGCGGGCGGACTTGCGATACGGTTTGTTGTGCGCATAGCCGGTCTCGTTCATCGAGTAGAGGATGCGGCGGTGGACGGGTTTCAGACCGTCGCGCGCATCGGGCAACGCACGGCTCACGATCACGCTCATCGCGTAATCGAGATACGAACGCTTCATCTCATCTTCGATCGAGATCGGGTGAATCTCGCCGCCTGGCGTGCCGGATGATCCGGCCGCCGGCTTGTCGTTTTTGGAGCCGGACAAGGTGGTTTTTCGGTATGGTTAGAACGCGGCCGGACCATAGCGGCTCGGTCGACGAAAACCTAGGACATTTCGAGCGGTTTTCCCCGCCAATTCGTGGCGGAAATCAGCCAGTTTCTGGGGTGCGGCAAAGGCGTGTTCGCTGCCCCCAAAATCAGGGTCGAATTCTGACCGGCGCGAAGCCACCGCCGGGGGTGCGGAAGTTCGTCGTCTGACCCCGATAGACCCGCGCCAAACGCATGAACGGCGTTGCGCCAAAGGCAAACGTGCGGACGTCGAAGCGCATGGGTTCATGGCCCGGCACGTCCACGCGCCGGGCTTCGACGCGTTCCTGCGCGACGTAGTCGGCGCGCGCGGCAATTTCGGCCCACGTCGCGGTGGTGAGTTTCGCGCCGTCGTACACCGCGCGTGAGCCAAAGCCGTTCATGGGCTTGAAATAGAGCCCCGAACGCTTGGCCCAGAACTCGGCAGCGTTCGACGGTGAGAGCGCGGCCGTGCGCGGAATTGCCTCGACAAGCGTTTGCCGCGTCGGCTCATCGACGCCAGCGTCGCGCAGAAAAGAATCGTCGGCGAGCAGCGCGAGATTTCGCTTGCAGGCAAAAAGCGCATGCGTGCGCGGATCCGGTGAAATGACGACGGCGCCGGCGATTAGCGCGTCGCGTATCGCCGCATCTTCGGCGCGATCGAGCGTGAAGCTGGTCAGGCGATTGTAGACGAAGTCGATCGGCGCTGTGCCGTGCCATAGCCGGCCATCACGGAAGGCGAGCTCGCGCGGGTCGACGACGACTGCGGCAATGCCTGCGTCGCGCAGCATGCGTGCCGCGAGTTCGAATTCGAGCTTCAAGAACTGTTCTTGCGGGTTGTCGTCGACGATCGCGACCGAGCGCAGCCGGCCCTTTCCGGCGGATGCCCATTCGGCGCGAAAATGCTGCACGAAGACCTGAGCCCAGGCACCAAGCGGGTGCGCCTCGACATTGCCTTCGTTCCAGCTCATCTGGTCGATCAGCGCACCGTAGAAAGCGCCGCCGGCATTGGTGTTGATCTCGATGAGTTTCGGACCTTCAGCCGTCAGGTGGAAGTCGAAGCCGGTGAACAAGCCCTTCACGCGTTGGGTCGTGTCGCGCGAGATCGGCGGTGCGACGCCGAGCGCGGTCTGCTGGTAGAGCGTCGTTCCGGCCACCTCGTGGACGGCAGCGACGACCTCATCCATGCGCCACGCGTCGAGGGCGGAGATTTCGATGTTGACGTTCGCCCGCTTGGTGGCGAGTTCAACTGCGTAGTTCGGGCAGCAGGCCGGCGTTGCGACGCGATCGCGCTCAGGGGCAAGGATCGTCATGCGGACACGCGTTGTTTGACGGTCTTCGCC
>JBKJZU010000239.1:0-3797 GCA_046715015.1 Micropepsaceae bacterium | reverse complement strand
CCCTTAAGCCTCATGATCGGCGCCGTCGTGATCGTCACTTCGATCATCTCGGGCATCTTCGGCATGGCGGGCGGCCTGATCCTGATGCTGATCTTGAGCCAGTTCCTGGCCGTCCAGGCGGCGATGGTTCTGCACGGCATCACGCAGTTCTTCTCGAACGGCTGGCGCGCGGTCATCTGGCGGCAGTGGATCGACTGGCGCATCATCGGCCTCTACACGCTGGGCGCGCTGCCGGCGATCCTGTTGCCGCTGCTGTTCGCCTATGTCCCCAGTAAAGCGACGATGCTGATCCTGTTAGGCGCCGTCCCTTACGCGGCACTCGCCGTACCGCAGCAATGGACGCTCGATGTCACGAAGACCTGGCACGCCGTCGCCTGCGGGTTCATCGTCGCGGGGCTTCAGCTCCTCGCGGGCGTCGCGGGACCGCTGCTCGACACCTTCTTCGTCCGGACAACGCTCGACCGCCGCGCCGTCGTCGCAACCAAGGCGGCAACACAGGCCCTCAGCCACACGCTGAAGGTCGGCTACTACGGCGTCCTGCTATCGCAAGCCCCGACCCTGGGCTTGGACGTCTATGCCGCCGCCATCTTGGCCGCCGTCGTCGGTACGACGTTGGCGGGCCCCGTGCTCGAAAAGATGTCGAATGAGAACTTCCGTCGCTGGACGAAGACGATCGTACTCATCGTCGGCGGTATCTCGATCGCACAAGGCGTGTGGCTGCTCCTCGCCCCGCATTGACGGCCCGCCAAGCGGCCGCCACTCTTAGCCCATGAGCCAACCCGACTTCGCCCCTGCACTCGAACGCGCCATCACCCGCGCCATCGCGGGCATTGCATCGATCACGGATTTGAAACGCCTGTCCGGCGGCGCCAGCCAAGAAACTTGGTCGTTCGACGGCACCGGCACAAGCGGCGCGACGCGGCTGATCCTGCGGCGCGCGCCGTACGGCAAAACCGTGCAGCGAACGGCGACCGCCGTCCCGCTCGCGACGGAAGCAAAAGTCATCCGCCTCGCCGAAAAAGCCGGCGTCCCCGTCCCCCCTGTCCCGTACGTCCTTCAGGACACGGACGACCTCGGCCCGGGCTACATCATGGGCCGCATCGAAGGCGAGACAATCGCGCGCAAGATTCTGCGCGACGCCGAGTTCGCCGAGGCTCGCCCAAAACTCGCGCGGCAGTGCGGCCGCATCCTCGCCAAGATCCATGCCATCGACAAAGCGCACGTCAGCGATCTCACGGTCGTGCCGCCGCGGGCCCAGTTCGACCAATACCGCTCGATCTACGACACCTACGACTACCCGCATCCCGTCTTCGAAGTCGCCTTCAAGTGGCTCGAGCAGCGTCTGCCGGCAACGCCGGAACTCACGCTCGTGCACGGCGACTTCCGCCACGGCAATCTGATGATCGGCCCTGACGGCGTACGCGCCGTCCTTGACTGGGAGCTGACGCACATCGGCGATCCGGCCGAAGACTTGGGATGGATCTGCGTCAACTCTTGGCGGTTCGGCGAAACGCACAAAGTCGTCGGCGGCTTCGGCGACGTCGACGACTTGCTTAGCGGTTACGCGGAAGCCGGCGGCAAGGGCATGACAGCGGAGCGCGTGAAGTTCTGGGAAATGTTCGGCACGTTGAAATGGGGCATCATGTGCATGACGATGTACCAGGCGTTCGCCGGCGGCTCCGACCGTAGCGTGGAGCGCGCCGCAATCGGCCGCCGCTCCTCCGAAACCGAAATCGATCTCGTAAACCTGCTCTATCCGAAGGTGCGGCCATGATGGACCAACCCTCAAGTCTCGAACTCGTCACCGCCGTGCGCGAGTTCATCGAGAAGCACGCGATGCCGGAGCTGCAGGGCCGCACCGCGTTCCACGCGCGCGTCGCCGCAAACGCGCTCGCCATCGTCGCGCGCGAACTTGAGCAAGGCCCGAACGCGAACGCGGAAGAACACGCCCGCCTGAAGGCCCTGCTCGGTCGCGACGGCACGCTCGACGAGCTCAATCGCGAACTCTGTCGCCGGATTCGAACGAACGGCCTCGCCGGGGACGATCCGACACTCGCCGGTCATCTCACCGACACAACTCTCGCCAAGGTTGCGATAGATCAGCCGAATTACTCAGGGTTTCAGCACTCACCCCACCGGTCCCCCAAATAACTGTGTCCCCCAAGGCACGTTCCACTGATGAATGTTGCAGCCAGGCAGCGGCGTTCGCGTCGCGTGATAGGTAGCTGGCCGGTTCAGAGTCGAGGGCGGAATGGCAGCCGACCGTCGTAGGTGGTTGTTCGTCGGTGGTGTGTTGCTGGGGCTGGTCGCAGCAGCGGCGGCGCTGGCGTTTGGCGCGCGGGACAACCTCATCCGTTACACGCTGAACCCAGGACGCAGCTTCGGCGAAGGTCCGCAAGCGACCGCACCCGACTACGCCAAGCCCGCCTCGTGGGCTGCGCTTCCGGAAATTGCCGCCAAGCCGGTCGATGTCTTCTTCGTCTACCCCACGATCTACTTCTCCGGCGAACACTGGAACGCGCCGGTAACGAATGCCGCCGTGCGCGAACGGCTCACCGGTGTCATCCGCCCGCTCTACGTGGCGCCGTTCGAAAAGGGCGCCAACGTTTTCATGCCGCTTTACCGGCAAGCCGCACCGTACAGCTTTATGTCCTCAGCCCAAGACGGCCGCAGCGCACGCGACCTCGCTTACACCGACGTGAAGGCGGCGTTTGCGACGTTCCTCGCAAGCCACAACAAAGGCCGCCCGTTCATCATCGCGGGCTACGGCCAAGGCGCGCTCTACGGCTTTCGCTTGATCGCGGAACTGAAACCGCAAGACCGCACGCGTCTCGTCGCGGGTTATTTGCTCGAGGTCGCGATCCCGACTGATCTCGTCTCGACCGCAACGCCGCTCTGCGACAATCCGGATCAAACCGGCTGCCTCGTGATCTGGCATTCGACGACGCAGCACGCGCGCGGCGACATGCCCCGCCAGAACGCTTTGGTCTGGAAGGAGGGCGGCGGCTTCGAACCGACACGCGGGCGCGACCTCGCGTGCGTCAATCCGCTGACCTGGACCATCGATGGCCGCGCCGGCACGCCCGACATGAACCTGGGCGCGGCCGAACTCTCCGACTTCGCCACCAACGGCATCACGACCACGCGAGCCGTAACCTCGGCCGACTGCTGGAACGGCTTGCTGTTCACGGACATCACGGCCGATCCGATCTTCTTCCTGACCGGTCCGCGCTACCGCGAACTCTTCCCGTCGAAGATCAATCCGTTCTTCGCCGACATACGCGACAACGCCTCACGGCGGGCGGAATCGTTCGCGGCACAGGCTAGCCTACCCGTGCCGCCGGAAAACGCGGCACTCTTGCCCGAAACCCAAAACCCCAGCGTCGTGAATTCGCAGTAAGCGCTTTACGCCCCGTGCGCGCCGATGATGGCGATCGAGCACACATTCATCGACGGCGCACCGCCCAGATTGTGCGTCAGACCGATCTTCGGGTCCTTCAACTGCCGTGCACCCGCGCGGCCTTGAAGCTGCAAATACATCTCATAGAGCATGCGTAGCCCGCTCGCCCCGATTGGATGGCCGAAGCACTTCAAGCCACCGTCGATCTGGCACGGCACCTTGCCGGAGGCGTCGTAGAACCCGTCCATCACGTCGTGGACGGCGCGGCCTTCCTCCGAGATGAAGAGGTCTTCCATCGTCACAAGCTCGGTGATCGAGAAGCAGTCGTGCACTTCCATCATCGACACTTCGTCGCGCGGCTTGCGGATACCCGCTTCCTCGTATGCCTTTTTCGAGG
>JBKJZU010000238.1:0-4095 GCA_046715015.1 Micropepsaceae bacterium | reverse complement strand
ACAGTCGATCTGAACTGACGCCGAGAGGGGGCTTCTCCCGTAAAACGGGCGGCGCGAAAGTGCCGCCCTTTTTTCGCCTCTCAGGTGTAGTGCGGCAGCCGGCCAATCCGTGCGATAGTGACGCCCTGGGGATTTCACGAAGGGGTCGGGGCCGGATGCTTTCGCGTCTCGCACTTGTGTTGTTGTTCTTGACGGGCGCAGCCATCGCGCTCGCCTATTTCACCGGCATCGGGTTCACGATCCCGGTTGAAAAGGCGGTCAAGGCAGACCTCGCTGCCGCGTCCTCGCCCAACCTCATCAACAAGAAGATTCTCGACGCACTCGAACGCGACGACATCGCCGACGCCGATCTCTATTTCGAAATCGCGAAGTTCATGAACTACCGCATGCCGCCTGAAACGGTGACGAAGCTCGACGAAGCACACACGCTATCGGCCACCGTCGTGCGCAACACGTGGGAATTCGGCGAAGGCTTTGCGACCGGTGAAGGCGACAGCAACGCAGGCATTGCCGGCGCGGTATCTTCCGACCTGACCGTCATCGGCGACGTGCGCGATATCGCGGCCGAAGGCGGCAAGATGGTCGTGGGGGCAGAGTACAGCGAACTGATCCTAGGCCTCTCCGTCGTCGGTCTTGGCGTGACGGCGGCAACGATTGCGACCGGCGGCGGCGGTGTCGTCGTCAAAGCCGGTGTCTCATTGCTCAAAGCAGCCCGCCGCACCGGCAAGCTCACCAAGGAGTTTGCGGAAACGCTGACCCGCCTCACCAGCGAAGCCGTCAACATGCCGCTCTTGCGTCAAACGCTGCGCTCGACCGACCTCACCGACCTCGCGAAAACGCAGCGCGTCTTCTCCGACTATGGGACCAACGTGCGCGCCGCAAGGCTCTTGCCCGTCTTGAGCCGCATGAGCGAAATCAACAACGCCGTCGGCCCCGCTGAAACGGTCCGCCTGTTGAAATACGTGAAGACGACGGAAAACCTCGACGACGTCGGCGGCATGACGAAGCGGTTCGGGATCCGCTCGCGCGGCATCATGGAACTGACCGGCAAGACGGCCCTGCGCTCGTTCAAGACAGGGTTCAAGGTCATCGACTGGATGTGGGACTCGCTCTGGGGCTTCGTCACCTGGATCGCAGGCTTGCTTGCGATGCTCGCAACCCGCGGCGTGCGCGTCTTGAGTCGCCGCGCGCAGACCTGACGTCAAAAAGAAAAACCCCCGCTTCTCAGCGAGGGTCCAAGTCCACGCTCTCGCGACCGCTTTCTACGGCCAGAAATGCCAGTTCAAGCGCACGGTCACGGCGTGCATCTGAACGTCGATATCGTTCACGACCGTTCCGCCTGACAGGCCAGTATGGTCCTGGTTGCCGAGGTCGATGTAGTTGTACTCCACAGCGGCAGATACATCTGGTGACAGCATATGCTCGAAGCCCGCACCCGCCATCCAACCGCCATGCGTTTCATCGGTCGAAAACGACCCGAACTGCGGCCCAACGATATCGAGCGCGCGGGTTTGAACGCTTGCCGCAGCGTACCCACCCTTGAGGTAGACGAGAGAGCGTTGATTCCAAAGCCAACCGAAGCGCAACGCTGCAATGCCAAGCCACTCCGCCTCGGCGGCGAAGGTCTCATCGGCGGGCTGCAACGCTTCTTCGAAATCCAATGCCGAACCGGAGAGTTCGATGCCGGCAACCCAGCCTGAGAACTGGAAATTGTAGCCGACCTGACCGCCGCCGAGTACGCCGCTAGGACTAAAGTCTAAGTCGTCACCTTGGAACCAAAGTGTGGAGTTCGTGACGGTTTCGGTGTCGATGTCACCCCAAACACCGCCGACGTGCCCACCGATATAAAGCCCCGTCCATTCGGCAGAGGCGGGCGCGGTCAAAAGGCCCAATGCAAATACAGATGGCAAGAGTGCGTGCTTGGTCATGAGCTTACCCCACTGTTTTGTTCTTCGCCCGACGCCGCCTTTTGGCTTGTACGTCGAATCGTGATGCGACGACGCTAGTGACCAAGGCCTGGCGTCAACACCAAAGAGAGCGCGAGCGCGCACCCCCACCGCAACTTCTCAATTGCGAATCAGGCGATTCGTACGATTTCGCCCACATGCAAGCGAGAACTGCGCGAAATCCGACAAATCGAAAACGCGCGGAAATGCGAGGCTCAGTGCACCAACTCGACGGCGAGCGCCGTTGCCTCGCCGCCGCCGATGCAGAGCGATGCTACGCCCCGCTTCAGCCCGCGCCGCTCCAACGCGTTGATCAAGGTGACCAAGATGCGCGCGCCCGACGCACCGATCGGATGCCCGAGCGCACACGCGCCGCCGTTGACGTTCACGACGTCATGCGCAAGCGACAAGTCACGCAACGCGATCATTGCGACGACCGCAAACGCCTCGTTGATCTCGTAGAGGTCGACATCGCTCTTCTTCCAGCCGGCGCGTTCCAGCACCCGCTCGATCGCTTTCACCGGCGCGGTCGTGAACCAGCGCGGCTCGGCCGCGTTGCTCGCCTGCGCCACAATTCGCGCGATGGGCTTCAGGCCGCGCTTCGACGCCACGTCGCCCCGCGCCAACACCAACGCCGCCGCACCGTCCGAAATGGATGACGAATTCGCAGCCGTGACCGTGCCGTCCTTCGCAAACGCGGGCTTCAACGTCGCGATTTTCGAAGGATCCGCCTTGCGCGGCTGCTCGTCGGTTGAGACCGCCACGTCGCCGCTCTTGCTGCGCACGGCGACCGCCACGATTTCCTTCTCGAAACTCCCGTCCTTCTGCGCGCGTTGCGCACGCATCAGCGACTCGATGGCGTAACCGTCTTGCTCGGCGCGCGTGAACTGATAGTGCCGCGCGGCATCCTCGGCATACGTGCCCATCAACCGGCCTTCATACGCGTCCTCAAGTCCGTCGAGGAACATGTGATCTTTGATCTCACCGTGCCCAAGACGGAAACCGCCGCGCGCCTTCGGCAGCAAGTAAGGCGCGTTCGTCATCGACTCCATGCCGCCCGCAACGATCACGCCCGCGCCACCGTCGCGCAGCTGATCGGCGGCAAACATCACGGCCTTCATGCCCGAGCCGCAGACCTTGTTCACCGTTGTGCAGGGCACTGTGTTCGGCAATCCGCCGTGAATGGACGCTTGCCGCGCCGGCGCCTGCCCGACACCTGCAGGCAGCACGCAACCCATATAGGCCTCATCGACCTCCTCAGCCTTCGCGCCGGCGCGCGCGACCGCCGCACGGATCGCGGCTGCGCCAAGCTGTGGTCCGGTCAGCCCCGAAAGCTCGCCCTGAAAGCCGCCCATCGGCGTGCGCGCCGCACCGGTGATGAAGATGTCCATGAAACCGCCTCGCAAAAATACGAGGCGCATATAGCACCGGAATCGAGCGGTCGTCGAACTGGGAACTCAGCGCAGTGCGGGAAAGTCCGGCCCATCCGCGTCGACTGCGGCGACAGTCGCACATCCGGCGAGCGTGAGGCGCCCCGGGACAAACACCACGCGCTGTGTATCGATCGCCTCGGTGAGCGCCCTGTCCTGCAACTGGGCTTTGAAACGCGCGACGGCGGAACGCACGTCGGAGGGTGCGCGCGCATCGGCAAACACGTCGCGCACATAGACATCTTCGTCGTCGTCGGTAGATCTCTGCCACAACCGCGCCGACTGAAACCCCGGCGCCAAGCGACATGCTGTGGCGATCGCCTCTGGCGTGCCCATACGGACCTGCACACCCGCCGCCCCCGCAAGGACGGCCTGCGCCAAGATTGCCAAAACCAACGCTGGCATTACTACTTTGAGCATCGAACCCTCGCTCGAGCCAGACTCTACGGCACGGGCACGATGTTCGCCATGAAAGCGTTCACGATCCGTTAACCCCGCAGGGCACCTCGCCGCCTAGCTGGTGTGCTCGTGCTGCCCGCCGAAACAAAGGCAGCGCGTGACAACCGCGGCACACGCCAACCGCTACGAGCGCTGTAGGCCGATCACCGCTTGGCGCGTGGCCAACAGCGACTGCCCTGAGACCATGCCCTTCCAATCGTCGCGGTCGCCATAGAACGCGTCGCGCATCTGCGCCTTGATCGCGCGCCCCTGCGGTGACC
>JBKJZU010000237.1:0-2816 GCA_046715015.1 Micropepsaceae bacterium | reverse complement strand
AGCTTGCCGGTGAAGTCCGGCATGCCTCTGTTCATGTGCGGCCCCTTGAACAGATGGACCTGCAGATTGCTGATCGATTCAGGCGCAACGTAACCGAGATTGGGAACGTTGCCACCCTTGCCGCCTGGAATGCCATGGCAGACGACGCAGTTGCTGACGTAGAGCAACAACCCCGGTGTGACATCCTCCTTGTTGTACGTGATGCCGGAAATCAGGCCGGCAAGCTGTACCTTGGCGAACTCGGGCATCGGCGCCTTGCCGCCGACGGCGAAGGTGAAGACCGTGCCCGGCCCTTCCTTGTCGCCGATGCGGTTGGAGACGCCGAACGCGCCGCCCCAGCCGACCGCGATCGAGACGTATTGCACGCCGTCGACCAGATAGGTCGCGGGTCCTGCGACGATGCCGGTGCCGGTCGGCGACTCCCACAGCTTCTCGCCGGTCTTGGCGTTGAAGGCGGAGAAGCGTCCGTCGGCGAGGCCCTGGAAGACGAGGTTGCCCGCCGTCGCCAGCGTGCCGCCGTTCCACGGCGAGGCGTGCTCGACGCTCCAGGCCTCGGCCTGCTTGACCGGATCCCACGCGATCAGCTTGCCGAACGGTTTCGACGTCGGCGGCACCGCGTTGATGGCGAAGGCCGTATTCCAGCCGATGCCGCTTGCGAACTGGCCGGGCTTGTTTTCGTCATGCACCCAGGTCGGGTCCTCCATCAGCGTCAGCGGTATGTTCTGCGCCGGGATGTAGACCAAACCCGTCTCGGGGCTGAACGACATCGGATGCCAGTTGTGTGCGCCGAACGGTCCCGGAACAGTATCGCGGGCCTTTTCGCGCAAGCGCGCCTCGGGGATCTCGATCGGCCGCCCGTTGGCGTCGTAGCCCGTGGCCCAGTTCACGTTGACGAAGTTCTTCGCCGATATGAATTTTCCGTTGGTACGGTCGACGACGAAGAAGAACCCGTTCTTAGGCGCGTGCATGATGACCTTGCGCTGCGCGCCGTCGATCGTCAGGTCGGCAAGCATGAGCGGTTGCGTCGCCGTGTAGTCCCAGTGGTCGCCGGGATTCTCCTGGTAGTGCCAGACGTACTTGCCGGTGTCGGCGTTCAGCGCGACGATCGACGACAGGTAAAGATTGTCGCCGCCGGCCGGGCTGCGCTTGAAATGGTTCCAGGGCGAGCCGTTGCCGGTGCCGACATAGACGAGGTTCAACTCGGGATCGAAGATGATGCTGTCCCACGCCGTGCCGCCGCCGCCGTTGATCCACCACTTGCCGGCCGGATCCCATGTCTTGGCCGCCGCCTCCTGCGACGGATCCTCGAAAGGCTTCGACGGATCGCCCGGCACGGTGAACCAGCGCCATGCCTGCTCGCCCGTCTCGGCGTTGTAGGCGGTAACGTAGCCGCGCACGCCGTATTCGGCGCCGCCGTTGCCGATGATCACCTTGCCGTTGGCGACGCGCGGCGCACCGGTGATGGTGTACGGCTTGGCCCGGTCGATGACGGTGTCCTTCTCCCAGACCTTCGCCCCGGTGACGGCGTCGATCGCGTGCAGTTTGCCGTCATAGGCGCCGACATAGACCTTGCCCTTGTAGAGCGCGACACCGCGATTGACGACGTCGCAGCAGCCCTTGTAGCCGGCCTCGCGATTGACGCCCGGATCATAGGTCCAGATCTTCTTGCCGGTGCGTGCATCGACGGCGTGCACCACGCTCCATGAGGTCGACACATACATGATGCCGTCGACCACGATCGGCGTCGCCTCGACGCCGCGGATCGACTCGAGGTTGAAGCTCCACATCAGACCGAGCTGTTTGACGTTTTCGGTGGTGATCTGCTTCAGCTTGCTGAAGCGGGTCTCGGCGTAATCGAGGCCGTAGGTCAGCCAGTCCTTGTTGTCGGCGCCGCCGGCCGCCTTGATCGCGGCGTCGTCGACCGCCGCCGTCACCGCGCGGATATGACCCGGCGAGCCCTTGGCGTCCTGCGCCTGCGCTGAATGAATGGAGGCGGCCGCTACACATGCGGCGATGCCTGCGGCAACTGTGAAACGGCGAGCAGTAACTCTCATCGCAACCTCCCCAATTTTTCGGTCTCTCACGGACTATTTCTTCCCTCTCCCCTTGTGGGTCCCACAAGGGGAGAGGATTTCTTCTGTTTACGCCTTCATCGCCGCCTTGACGGCTTCCGCCGTGATCGGCAGCGAACGCACGCGCGCGCCGACCGCGTTGAAGATGGCGTTGCCGATCGCCGGCGCCACCACCGTCACCGCAGGTTCGCCGACGCCCGTCGCCTTCTCGCCGTTGGCGATGATGCTGATCGCCACCTCCGGCGTCTGGCTCATCCGCAGCGGCGTGTAGTCGTGGAAGTTCGACTGCTCGATCGCTCCGTCCTTCATCGTCGCCTTTTCATGCATGGCAAGCGACAGGCCCCACAGTGCCGCGCCCTCCACCTGGGCGCGGACGTTGTCGGGATGCACGGCGGTGCCGACGTCGGTCGCCACGGTGAGCTTCTTCACCGTCACCTCACCCTTGTCGTTCACCGCCACGTGCGCGACGCACGCGGTCCAGCTCGCCGTGGCGCGCTCCTGCGAGGAGACGCAGGCGACGCCCATGCCTTCGCCCTTCGGCAGCTTCTTCGTTCCGTAGCCGGCAAGGCCCATCGCCGCGAGCAGGGTGTTGCGCAGGCGCTGCGCACCACCGTCGTTGTTGCCGGCCCCGTCCAGCATCGCGATGCGCATCTGGGCCGGATCCTTGCCCGAGGCGGCGGCAAGCTCGTCGATCATGCTTTCGACGGCCCAGAACGTCCAGCCGGGCGCCACCGAGCGCAACTG
>JBKJZU010000236.1:0-3001 GCA_046715015.1 Micropepsaceae bacterium | reverse complement strand
ACCCTTGTGCGTCCAGCGGGTTGAACGGATAGCAGATCGTCGAGATCTGCCCGCGCCGCTTGACCGCGACCTTCCATTCGACGTCGCCCTGTTGTTTCAAAAAGAGGTCGTTGATCTTCGGCGTATCCAAGACCGCCGGATCGAACTGCGCATGCTCGCCCAGCATCCCACGGTCGGGCAGCCGGTAGGCGTTGTTCACCGCCTCGATCAGCAGGATCGAACATTCGCCCTTAGGCTCGATCCGCCACATCGTGCCCCGCGGCAGTACGATATAGTCGCCGTCGCGAAAACTCATGTGTCCGAAATCGCAGAAGAGTTCGCCCGATCCCGCATGCACGAACAACAACTCGTCGCCGTCGCTGTTGCGTGCCAACTCCGGCATCGCAATGCCGACATGCCAAACGCGCATCTTCACATGCGCATTGCCGAGCAGCGGCTTCGCCGACCAGGGCGATGGTCCGAAATCCGAAAACTTGTTCGTGTCGTAGGCCCGCGGCTTCAGCGGCCCGGTGAACGACGTCCACGCCGTCGGCATGTGCTTGTGATACATGTGCGTCGCGGGTCCGAAGAAGCCTTCGCGGCCCAACTCGCGCTCGTACGTACCTTCCGGCAGATCAGCATGCGCCTGGCGCGACGCGTTGCCTTCGATACGCGGGAAGCTGATCCAGGTCTTGCTCATGCCTGCAACACTCCGCGCCGGATCTGGTCGAGTTCGATGGACTCGAACAACGCCTGGAAGTTGCCCTCGCCGAACCCTTCGTTGCCCTTGCGCTGAATGATCTCGAAAAAGATCGGGCCGATCGCGTTTTGCGTGAAGATCTGCAGCAGCAACCCTTTTCCGTCATGCGGTGCGCCGTCGATCAGGATCTGATTGCGCTTCAAACGCGCGATATCCTCGCCGTGCCCCGGCAAGCGCTTGTCGATGCCCTCGAAATAGGTCTCGATCGTCGACTGAAACGCGACGCGGCCTTTGCGCAGCCGCTCGACGGTCTCATAGATGTTGTCGGAAGAGAGCGCGATGTGCTGGATGCCTTCGCCCTTGTACTCGGCCAGATACTCCGCGATCTGGGATTTGTCGTCGGCGCTTTCGTTGATCGGAATGCGGATCTTACCGCACGGGCTCGTCATCGCCCGGCTCTTCAAGCCAGTGAGCTTGCCTTCGATGTCGAAATACTTGATCTCGCGGAAATTGAAGAGCTTCTCGTAGTAACCGGACCACACGTCCATGTTGCCGCGATAGACGTTGTGGGTGACGTGGTCGACCTCGACCAGCCCAACGCCCTCGTGCTGGAAGCCCAGCGTCACATCCGTCGGCACGAAGTCGATGTCGTAGATCGAGACCGCACCGGGCCCGTAGCGGTCGACGAAATAGATCAGGCTTCCGCCGATGCCTTCGATCGCGGGAATGTTGAGTTCCATCGGCCCGACTTTGCCGTGCGCCGGCTTCGCACCGAGTTCGATCGCGCGCGCATAGGCCTTGCCCGCGTCGCGCACCCGAAACGCCATCGCGCAAGCCGACGGCCCGTGCGCCTTCGCGAACCGCGCGCCGTGGCTCTCCGGCTCTGCGTTGACGATGAAGTTGACGTCGTGCTGCTTGTAGAGCGTGACGTTCTTCGACCGGTGCTTGGCGACCGCGCGAAACCCCAGGCTCTCGAAGAAGCGCCCCAGGGCTGCGGTATCGGGCGCGGTGTATTCGACGAATTCGAACCCGTCCGTTCCCATTGGATTATCGAACAAATCGGCCATTTTGCGTGTTCCTCAGGCGGTTTCGGGCGGCAACATAGTTTCAATTGCAACTATTATCAACCACTTCATCCCTCTTCAGCACAATTGAACCCAAGTCATCGCACCCCCACATGCACGAGCCTCATCCGGCCCTTGTGGATGATGTGCAGTGAGATCGAGGAGAGAGATCCCATGTCGAACGTCTTCACGCGCCCCGGCAACCGTCCGCAGATCCCGGGTGGCCTTGGCGGCCTCCTAAGCATCCCCGTCGTGATCGCCGTGTTTGTGGCGATCGTGATCTGGATGAGTTACACGCCGATCGACGAAGGCGAAGTCGGCGTCAAGCTGCGCTGGGGCCAAGCCGTGGACACGCTGAGCCCGGGCTTCAACATCGTGATCCCGCTCATGGAGACGGTCGTCATCCTGCCAACCCGCACGCAAAAATTCACGTTCCCCGAGCTGCTGAATTCCTACTCGAAGGACATTCAGGCCGCCGACACGAAAGTCTCGGTCAACTATAGTATCGACGCCAAGAAGGCGATCGAGGTCTATTCGCGCTACGGCCAGGGCTTCCTCGAAACGATCATCCGGCCGAACATTAACAAGCGCTTCAAAGAAGTGTTCGGCCGTTATGAGGCGGCCGAGATCGTGAACCAGCGCCAGAAGCTCGGCGAGGAGATCGAAGAAAGCGTCCGCAAGAACATGCCGGCGGGCCTCATCATCGAAGGTGTGCAGATCGAGAACATACAGTTCTCTAAGACTTACGAAGATGCGCGCGAACAAGCGGCCAGCGCCGAAGCCGCCGTGAAAACGGCGCGTCAGCAACTCGAGCAGAAGAAGGTCGACGCCGAACGCGTCGTCGTTCAAGCAACCGCCGACGCCACTGCCCGCATCACCGCAGCCAAGGCCGACGCCGACGCCATCCGCCTGAAGGGCGAGGCGGAAGCGTCCGCCATTCAAGCCAAGGCCGGCGCGCTGCGCGACAACCCGGGCTACGTGGCGCTGACGGCCGCCGAGAAATGGGACGGCAAACTGCCGACCACGTTCGTGCCGGGCTCGTCGGTACCCTTCGTGACCGTCCCGCGCGGCACCATGCCGTAACACCCGTCCTTGAGACTACGCAGCGGCCCGCCCTAAACCGGCGGGCCGTTTTGCTTTCAGCCCTCGTTCAGTCGCCCAAGCAACGCGGCCGCGCGCTTCAGCAACTCCTGCTCCGCCGCACTCAACCCCGCGACTTGCTTCGCCAGCACCGCGAGCCGCCGCTCACGCCCCGCTT
>JBKJZU010000235.1:0-3026 GCA_046715015.1 Micropepsaceae bacterium | reverse complement strand
TCACGTAGCCGAACATGTTGGCGAGCGGGACCATCGCCGTAATGACCTGCGCGTTGCCGCGTTGATCCGTGCCCTGCACCTGACCGCGACGCGCGTTCAAGTCGCCGATAACGCCGCCCATGAATTCGTCGGGCGTCACGACTTCGACTTTCATCATCGGTTCGAGCAGTTTGACGGCCTTGCGTTCCTTCAACTCGCGGAACGCGGCGCGCGAGGCGATTTCGAATGTCAGCACGTTCGAGTCGACTTCGTGGAAGGCGCCGTCGATGAGGGTCGCCTTGAAGTCGATCAACGGGAAGCCTGCGAGCACGCCATTGTCGCGTGACGCGTTCAAGCCCTTTTCAACGCCGGGAACGAATTCCTTCGGCACTGCACCGCCGACGATGTCGTTCTCGAACTCGAAGCCGAAGCCTGCGGGCTGCGGTTCAAACACGATCTTCACGCGCGCGAACTGGCCCGAACCGCCCGTTTGCTTTTTGTGCGTGTAGTCGATTTCGACCTTCTTGGTCAGCGTTTCGCGGTAGGCCACCTGCGGCGCACCGATGTTCGCATCGACTTTGTATGTACGGCGAAGAATGTCGACCTTGATGTCGAGATGGAGTTCGCCCATGCCCTTCAAGATCGTCTGGCCGGATTCTTGATCGACGCTGACGCGGAAGGACGGGTCTTCCTGCGCGAGACGCGCGAGGGCGACGCCCATCTTTTCCTGGTCGGCTTTCGTCTTTGGCTCGATCGCGACTTCGATGACAGGTTCCGGGAATTCCATCTTTTCGAGGATGACCTGGTTCTGCGGATCGCACAGCGTGTCGCCGGTGCGCGTTTCCTTCAGCGCCGCCAGAGCGACGATGTCGCCCGTGTAGGCTTCCTTGACGTCTTCGCGGCTGTTGGCATGCATCAGCAACATGCGGCCGACGCGCTCCTTGCGGTCGCGGGTCGAGTTGATGAGCGTCGAGCCCGATTCGAGCTTGCCTGAATAGATGCGGCAAAAGGTGATCGAACCGACGAACGGGTCGTCCATGATCTTGAAGGCGAGCAGCGAAAGCGGCGCAGTATCGTTCGCTTCGCGCTCGACGACTTCTTCTACTTTACCAGGTTTGATGCCTTTGATCGCCGGGACGTCGAGCGGCGAGGGCAAGAAGTCGACGACAGCGTCGAGCAGCGTCTGTACGCCCTTGTTCTTGAAGGCGGCGCCGCATGTCACCGGCACGAACGCGAAGCTTATCGTGCCCTTGCGGATGAGGCGCTTCAACGTCGCGGCGTCGGGCTCTTTGCCGTCCAGATAGCTCTGCATCACCTCGTCGTCCATTTCGACGACGAGTTCGAGCAGCTTGTGACGCCATTCGGCGGCCTTGGCCTTGTAATCGACGGGAATTTCTTCGATTTCAAACTTCGCGCCGAGGCTTTCGTCACGCCAGACGACGGCCTTCATCTCGATCAGGTCGATGATGCCTTTGTGGTCGGCTTCGGTGCCGTAGGGCAGTTGGACGACGCAGGGCTTCGTGCCCAAGCGATCGATCATCATCTGGACGCAGCGATAGAAGTCCGCGCCGGTGCGGTCCATCTTGTTGACGAAGCAGATGCGCGGCACGTGATACTTGTCGGCCTGGCGCCACACGGTTTCGGATTGCGGCTCGACGCCGGCGACCGAGTCGAACACCGCGACCGCGCCGTCGAGCACGCGCATCGAACGTTCGACTTCGATCGTGAAGTCGACGTGGCCGGGCGTGTCGATGATGTTGACGCGGTAGTCCTTCCAATAAGCGGTCGTCGCGGCGGACGTGATCGTGATGCCGCGCTCTTGCTCTTGCTCCATGAAGTCCATGGTCGCGGCGCCGTCGTGGACTTCGCCGATCTTATGAGACTTGCCCGTGTAATAGAGAATGCGCTCGGTCGTCGTCGTCTTGCCGGCGTCGATGTGCGCGGCAATGCCGATGTTGCGGTATTTCTCGAGGGGGGTGGTGCGTGGCATGATACGTCGGACTCTTCGTTACCAGCGGTAGTGCGAGAACGCACGGTTGGCTTCGGCCATCTTGTGCGTGTCTTCGCGCTTCTTTACAGCGGTGCCGCGGTTGTTGGCGGCGTCGAGCAGTTCCGCTGATAGGCGTTGCTGCATAGTTTGTTCATTGCGCGCGCGGGCGGCGTTGATGATCCAGCGGATCGCGAGCGCCTGACGGCGGTCGGGGCGGACCTCGACGGGGACCTGATAGGTCGCACCACCAACGCGGCGCGAGCGGACTTCGATCGCTGGCGCCACGTTATCAAGGGCTGCATGGAACAGCTTCACGGGATCGCTCTTCGCGCGCTGCTCGATCGTGGTGAGCGCGCCGTAGACGATCTGTTCGCCGGCCGATTTCTTGCCGTCGTGCATCAAGCAGTTCATGAATTTCGCCAGGATGAGATCACCGTACTTCGCGTCCGGGATGATCTCGCGTTTTTGTGGGCGGCGGCGGCGTGACATGAGGGATCTCCTTACTTCGGCCGCTTGGCGCCGTAGAGCGAGCGCGATTGTTTGCGGTCCTTCACGCCTTGCGTGTCGAGCACGCCGCGCAGGATGTGGTAGCGCACGCCCGGCAAGTCCTTCACGCGGCCGCCGCGGATCAGCACCACGGAGTGTTCTTGCAGATTGTGGCCTTCGCCCGGGATGTAGCTGATCACTTCCTGTTGGTTCGTCAGACGAACGCGCGCGACTTTGCGAAGCGCCGAGTTCGGCTTCTTCGGCGTCGTCGTGTAGACGCGCGTGCACACGCCGCGCTTCTGCGGCGAGCTATCCAATGCGGGAGCCTTCGTGCGCCGGACTTTGGGGCGGCGCGGCTTGCGGATCAGCTGGTTGATCGTCGGCATTCGCTTTTGCTTCGCTTCCTTCGGGCGCACGACCGTGAAAACGCGAGACAAGCGCGCATGGAGGGTGTGCACAAACCCCATGGCGCTTGGTTCAATGTGCAGAGGACCGTCCGGGGACCGGAGGGACGTGCTTTCAAACCTGACTCACTGGACTCAAGCGGAGCGTTTAGGGTGTTCCCTACGGC
>JBKJZU010000234.1:0-3706 GCA_046715015.1 Micropepsaceae bacterium | reverse complement strand
TTACCGCCGATACGGCGCTTCGCCTCGGCAAAGCGCTCGGCACGACGGCGCAGCTGTGGCTCAATCTGCAGAATGACTACGACGTTCAAATCGCCAAGCGCGGGCTTGGGAAGGCTCTCGACCGGATCGAGGCGGTCAACTAGAGGAAAACTCGGCAGTGACAATGATCCTATGCGACGCCGCTCATCGGCTTGCCGCGTAACAACTTATTTGCCGCCTTCGGCGATGCCGGCTTCGCGCATCAGGTCGCCGAGGGATCGACCGTCCAGTGTGCAGACTGACACCACGCGGTCGTACGATTTGTCGCCTGCGACGCAGTCGATAGTCCTGCCGTTCGCGATCCGGGTGAGCACCGCTTTTGCCTTTGGACCACGCGCAGTCGACAATTCGGGGGCGCGAAAGTCGCCGAGCCGCACTTCGATGCCGCCCCGGATGTAGCCGACACACAGGCTGTCGCCATCCAAGACATCCGTCACAGGGCCGCTGAAACTCTCACCCTTGGACGGCAACTCGGATCGGCAGCGCTCGCGCCCCCGCCGACCGACCTTCGACGGTGGAGCAAACGAGCGCGTGCGGCTCTGGCGCCGGTCGTCGAGTTCATTCGGTACTGAGGATTGAGGTTCGCTCTGCGTCAGCGTGGTCGGTGCGCGCGTTTGAAAGAAGGACGCGATGTCATCGACAATCGATCCGATCGGCTGATCCTGGGCACTTCCCATGCGCGGTTGCGCACCGCCAAAGACCACAAAAAATAGCGCGATCACGCACAGGTGTCGGATCGACCAGCCAAGCCGCGTGCGCGAACGGAAACGCCGGCGCCGGAACCTGACGACTTTGCCGCTGTTGTACATTTCCGATCCGAGAGACCAATCCTGTCGTCAGACTATCTCTCGAACACGAGGTCGTTTTTGCAAACGACGCTTCGAAGTATGGTTTACGAGCGAACTCTCCGTCGCGCCGTTCCGCGCGAGAGAAGGGCAACCGACGACCCCTTCTCTAAGTTAAGGCACTACGCCGCCATTTCGGCGAGACGTGCGAGCACTTGCCCTGCGCCGGTCAACCGCTCTTCCGCGCTGGACCATTCGCGCATGATGACGAGTTTTTGGTCGGGGCGGACTTTTGCGATTTTTTGGTTTTGCGCGATCCAGCCGATGAGTTTCGTCGGTTGCGGGAAGGCGTTGTTGCGGAAGCTGATTGTGGCGCCCTTCGGGCCGGCGTCGATCTTCTCCACCTGTGCGACGCGGCAGAGCCGTTTGATCGACATGATTTTCAGCAACGTCTTGACCTCTTCCGGCAGCGGGCCGAAGCGGTCGATCAACTCGGCTGCGAACGCCTCGATCGCTTGGTCGGTTTCAAGCGTCGAGAGGCGCCGGTAGAGCGCAAGGCGCACGTTCAAATCGGCGACGTAGCCTTCCGGGATCAACACGGCCGAGCCCAGATTGATCTGCGGCGACCAACTTTCGTCACGCTCGAGTTCGGTGCCGCGCAAGCTTGCCACCGCCTCTTCCAGCATGTCCTGATAGAGCTCGATGCCGACTTCGCGCACTTCGCCCGACTGCTCCTCACCAAGCAGGTTCCCTGCGCCGCGAATATCGAGATCGTGGCTCGCCAAACTGAAGCCCGCGCCCAGCGTGTCGAGCGCCTGCAGCACTTTCAGCCGCCGGTCCGCGTTGTCGGTCAATTTGCGATCGCCGGGCACCGTGAAGTAGGCAAAGGCGCGCGCCTTCGACCGTCCGATCCGCCCGCGCAATTGATAGAGCTGCGCCAAGCCAAATATCTGTGAGCGGTGTACGATCATCGTGTTCGCGGTCGGAATGTCGAGCCCGCTTTCGATGATCGGCGTCGATAGCAGCACGTCGAACTTGCCGTCGTAGAACGCCGACATGATGTCTTCGAGCCGCGTCGGCGGCATCTGCCCGTGCGCGATGCCGACCTTCACCTCCGGCACGGTCGCCTTTAGGAACTCTTCCGCCTCGCCCAGATCCGATATGCGCGGGCAGACATAGAAACTTTGCCCGCCGCGATAATGCTCGCGCAGCAAGGCTTCGCGCAACGTCACCGGATCGAAAGGCGTCACAAACGTGCGCACCGCGAGCCGGTCGATCGGCGGCGTTGCGATAATCGACATCTCTTTCACGCCGGAGAGCGCGAGTTGCAGGGTGCGCGGGATCGGCGTCGCGGTCAGCGTCAAGACGTGCACGTCGGCGCGTAACTGCTTCAACCGCTCTTTGTGCGCGACGCCGAAGTGCTGCTCTTCGTCGACGACCAAGAGCCCCAGATCGCGAAACGCAATCGATTTCGCCAGCAACGCATGCGTGCCGATGACGATATCGACCATGCCCGCCGACAGCGCGGCGCGGGTTTCGCTCGCCTCCTTCGCCGCCACCATGCGCGAGAGTTGGCGCACCTTGACGGGAAAACCCTGAAACCGCGTCGTGAACGTCTTGTAGTGCTGGCGCGCCAACAGCGTCGTCGGCACGACGACCGCGACTTGCCGCCCCGTCATCGCGACCACGAACGCCGCGCGCAATGCGACCTCGGTCTTGCCGAAGCCGACGTCGCCGCAGATCAAGCGGTCCATCGGGCGGCCGCGCGTGAGATCCTCCATCACGTCGGCGATGGCTTTTTCCTGATCCTCGGTTTCGCCGTAGGGGAAACGCGCGCAGAATTCTTCATAGACGCCGTGTGGCGCGTCGATCACCGGGCCTTCCCGCAACTGCCGCGCCGCCGCGACCTTGATCAACTGTTCCGCCATGTCGCGAATGCGCTTCTTCAGCTTCGCCTTGCGCGACTGCCAGCCGGAGCCGCCGAGTTTGTCCAGCACCGCGCCTTCGTCGTCAGCGCCGTAGCGCGACAGCAGTTCGATGTTCTCGACCGGCAAGAACAGCTTCCCGCCGTCGTATTGAAGCTCGAGGCAGTCGTGCGGTGCGCCCATCACCTCGATCGTCTTGAGCCCCAGATACCGCCCGATCCCGTGATCGACATGCACGACCAGGTCGTTCGTGCTGAGCGCCGCTGCCTCGGCGATGAAGTTCGCGGCGCGCTTTTGGCGCGCATGCCGCCGCACAAGGCGGTCGCCGAGAATGTCTTGCTCGGCGATGAGCGCGAGTTTCTCGGTTTCGAAGCCATGCTCGATCCCCAGCACGACGAGGCCGACGGCTTGCGGGTGCAGGTCGATCAATTCGCCCCACGTGTCCAAGGTACGGATCGCCGCCACGCCGTGATCGGCAAGCACGCCGCCCATCCGGTCGGCAGAACCCGCCGACCAACACGCGATCACGACACGTTTGCGGCGGCTCTGCAGGTCAGCGATGCCGGCTGCGACAGCGTCGAACACGTTCTTCGAGGTCGCGCGCTCCGGTGCGAAGTCGCGCCCCTTCACCGCACCGGCATCGACCTGCCCCGACATCTCGACCGGCTTGAATGGCGAGAACTGCTTCGCCGCGCGTTTGTCGAGCGCTGCGCTCCATTCGGCATCGGTGAGATAGAGCGCTTCCGCGGCCAGCGGTTTGTAGGGCGGCGCCATACCCTTCATGGCGCTTTTGGCTTCTTGCCGCGCGAACACCCGGGCTTCGTAATAGTCGGCGATCAGCGTCAACCGCGCCGCGTGCGACTCCTCAACCTGATGGTCGAGCGTGACCGGCGCATCGCCGGTGTAGTCGAACACTGTCTCCAACCGCTCATGAAATAGCGGCAGCCAATGTTCCAT
>JBKJZU010000233.1:0-3888 GCA_046715015.1 Micropepsaceae bacterium | reverse complement strand
GATTCAACGCGATTTCCGCACGCAGGTTTCATGCGCTACGAGGCGGCGGTGAAGAAGATCCCCGCCGCGGCTGTGTCGAACACGGATGCGGACCAGATCGAGCGGCTAGATGCGATGGGTTTGCCGGTGCGGCTGGAGCTCATGCTTCAGGCGCGCGAGGTTGCGAATGCGCCCTGCGGCAATGTCATCGCCGAGATCGCCGGCGTCGAGAAGCCGGACGAGATCGTGCTCTTGGCCGCGCATCTCGATTCTTGGGATTTGGGAACGGGCGCGATCGACGACGGTGCGGGGGTTGCGATCGTGGTCGCTGCGGCCCTGAAAGCCGCAGGTCCCGACTTGAAGCCGAAGCGCACGATCCGCGTGCTGCTCTCAGGCTCCGAAGAGATGGGCGTGCACGGCGGCGAGCACTACGCGAAGACGCACGGCGCCGAGCGTCATGTGATGGCGACGGAGGCCGACTTTGGGACGGGGCGCGTGTGGCGGTTCTCGTCGAAGGCTTTGGAAGCGGATTTGCCGTTCTTCGATTCCGTGGCGGCTGGCTTGCGCGATCTCGGCGTCGAGCGCGGGAACAACGAGTCGACGGGTGGTGCGGATATCGGGCCGCTTGCGAAGAAGGGCGTGCCGATCGTGGGGCTGACCCAGGATGGCACCACCTATTTCGACTATCACCACACCGCGAACGACACGCTCGACAAGGTCGATCCGGCCGCGCTGGAGCAGAATGTGGAGGTGTACGCGCGGGTTGTGCGCGCGTTTGCGAACCGCTGACTTAGTTCGGCGCGACGACCGGGGCCGGGCTCAAGAATTCGCGCACCGCGCGGGCGGATTGGTCGGACACCTCTTCCATGGGCAAGTGGCCGACGTTGTCGTACTCGATCATATTCGCGTTCTTGATCGCCCCGGCATAGGCCTCGCCCATATCGGGCGGCGTCAACGTGTCTTCCGAACCCCAGAGGAGCAGCGTCGGCGCCGTGATCTTGGCCGCGTTGTCCTGGACGTAGGTATCATCCGGGGTTTGGAAGCGTTTCAGCATGGCGGCGCGCGCGCCTTCGCGGCGGTTCAGTTCCCAATAACGGTCGACCATCGCGGGCGTGACCAACGTGTCGTCGAAGATCGCTTTCTTCAGGCCGTCTTCGAACAGGCTGCGCGGCGTGACGTAGAGCATGATGTTCTGGACGACCGGCATGCGGGCGAGGCGGAAGCCCATGCCCGGGTCGAGTACCGAGGCGGTTGGCATGCCGCCGGCGTCGACGAGGATGAGGTGGGTCAGGCGCTCGGGATGTTCGATCGCAAAGCGCGCGGCGACGCTTCCGCCCATCGAATTGCCGGCCAGCGCGAACGGCGCGAGCTTCAAGGCGGCGGTGAATTCGTAGACGAACTTCGCCATGCCGGCTTGGCTGTAGTCGCTGCCGGGAACGGGACCGGTGAGCCCATGGGCCGGAAGGTCGACGCTGATGATGCGGAACTGATCGCCGAGGTGGGCAACCCACGGTTCCCAGGTGTGGAGCGAGGCGTTCGAGCCGTGCAGCAGAACGAGGACGGGGCCTAAGCGCTGCCCTTGGTCGCGGAAGTGGACGTTGGCGCCGGAGGGCAAGGTGATGAACTGCGATGCGCCTTGGCCGTATTTGGCGACGAGCATGGCGGCTGGAACATCGGGGTCGCGGAACGCTGCGATCAAACCTGCGATGAGGATCGCAAGGACTGCGACCAGGATCAAAAGTCCGCGGAAGAAACGCATGTCACCATGTCCCACTCTTTCGGCGGCCTGTGTCGCCGCCGAGCCAATCATCGTCCGCATCGGGGCCGGGATCGTCCGGCGCCCGCGGCGGGCCGTTGAAGATGGGCTCGTCTCGCGTGGGGGTGACATCGCGCATAGTGTCGCTGGCGCCACGCGCTGGCGGGCGAATGTCGTCAACTTTGAGCGCGTCGCGGTAGAGGACATTCGGGTTTTCGCTGCCACCTGCGTAAGCGGCGGCGGTTTCCGTGGGCGACATGGTCTCGACCGCGCCGCGGGAACCGGACTGCCAGCTCAGCGTATCGAACGCGCCGCAGCTGATGCAGGTGGCGGCCCAATCGGAGTGGGTGCGGGCGCAGGCGGAGCAGGCCCAATGGGCATCGCGGGGCGCACGCTGCGCGCGGGTCGTCCACTCACGGGCGGCGAGACTGTCTTCGCTGCCGAAGCCCTGTTCGACGTCGGCCATCAGCAGGCACACGCGCGCGACGGGGAAGCGTTCGGCGAGCGGGCGCAATGTTTCGCGCGCTTCCTCGAAACGTCCGGCGGCGAGCGAGACGGCGGCGTTCAGGATCTGGCTCTCCGGGTGTTCCGGATTCATGCCGGCGAGGGCGGCGAGACGCTTGCCGCGCGCGCTCGGCGGTTCTTCGGGTTTGAGCGCGCCATAGGCTTTCGCGAGATCGGGATGCGGTTCTTGCGCCCACGCGGTTTCGATGAGGCTGGCGGCTTTCCACTGGCGGCCTTGGGCCGCGTAGTGCTTGGCCGCGATGAGCGCTGCGGGTGCGAAGCCCGGTGCGAGCGTCAGCGCTTCTTGCGCGCGGCCGAGCGCTGCTTCGGCGTCGCCGTTGCGTTCGGCGTCGTTCGCGGAGGCTGCGGCCAGAACGGCGCGGCGGCGGCGCGCGATGCCGGCGTCGAGCAGCTTTGCGCGCACCTGACCGTCGAGTGCGGTTGCGGCAGGGCCCCAGGCGGCTTTCGCGGTGTTGAGATCGAAGAGCGCGTTCAAGGCCCAGCGCGTGCGCGGGCGCAGCGTCAGCGCGCGGTTCGCGATGTTGATCGCTTGCTCGCCGTCGCCGCGGCGCGTGGCGGCGACGTAAAGACCGCGAAGCCCCAAGAACTCGGTCTCCTTCGACTGGAGCATCTGCGTGAAGTAGCGCTGGGCGCCCTCGTCGTCGCCCTCGAGCTGCGAGGCTTGGGCGGCGAGCAGCATGGCGAGCGGCGGTTCACCAACGAGCGAGATCGCCTTCTTCGTTTGGCGGCGGGCTTCTTCTTCGTCGCCGGCCGCGACCGCGACGAGGCCGCGCGTAATCGCGGTGAAGCCGCGGCGTCTGCGGCCCATCGCGCGCCAGCGGAAGAACTCTGCGGGCGCGTCGACGAACGTCATGATGATGCGGTAGGCGAGGATGGTCAGGAAGGTCAGGCCGACGACGGTTGCGATCGCCACTTGGATGGGGACGCGCGCTTCACTGTTCGAGAGCGCGATCGTGACCACGCCGTCGAGATCGGCGACCCAGGTCACGACGGCGACCATCGCTGCGATCAGGAGATAGAACCATAAGGCGCGGATCATCGACGGGCGAACCTCATGGCGGCGGCAGTTGCGGCACGGGCTCGGCGCCGTTCTTGTCGGTCAGCGCTGCGATCGCGCGGACGTTCACATCGGCGAGCGCCGCTTCGAGCGCAACCCGCGCCTTTGCCTCCGTGAGCCAGGGCTTCAGCGTGTCGCGCGCGACGCCGCCGATGGGGCTTAGTTCCTTCACGGCGGCGGTGAGGTCGCCGGCTTTCAGCCGCACCTCGCCGCGCGCGAGCCTGGCGTCGGTCGAGGCGCCTTGCGTTTCACCGACGGAGCGCACGGAGACGAGCGAGGTGAAGTGGGCCCAGAGGCGGTCCCACCACGTTTTGCCTTTCGCGGCTTCTTCGGCGTCGCGGGCGGCGTCGGCAACGTTGCCGAACGTGCCGATCATCGTGCCGATCGTGGGCAAGCCTTTTTCGGCCAACGGCGCGATCTCGGCGAGGCGCTTCTCGTCCGGCATCATCGCGGCCACGACATCGTATTCCGTCTTGAAGGGGCCTGAGCCTTGGCTCGCGCGCATGAGGTTCGCGACGGCGGTTGCGAGCGAGGCGCGGCGCGCGAGGTCGAGCAGGTCGGAGGCTTCGAG